>JAFAPL010000267.1 GCA_019247135.1 Chloroflexota bacterium
GCGTTGAAGACGGGTGCTCGCGGGTTGCGAACGATCATCGAGGAAGTGTTGCTCGAGGTGATGTACGAGATCCCGTCGCGAGCGGATGTTCGCAAGTGCATCATCGGCCGCGAGACGATTGCTAAAGGTCAGGCGCCTTTGCTCGTGACGACGCGCTCGGGTGGTGGCCTGGCGGAGCTCGACGAGACCGCGGAGTACCGCGACTCAGCCTGACCGCGGTCGTTTTTAGATGTCGCCGAGCCAGGCCCGAGATCGCGCGCAGATGATTCTTGGAGCGATCAGCCTCGTGCTGTGGCTGGTGGTCGCGTTCGCGCTATCCGTGCGCTGGTTTGTCGACGAAGACACGCCACAGCCAGTCCTCATGGCCGGCGGCATCGCACTCCTCGTCGCGGCGCTGCCCTGGTTGCTGTATCGGCCGTTAGTTCGGCACTTCCAGCGGAGATTCAGCTAGCGGTAGTCTTCGCGGACGGGGTGGAAACTGTCCACGACGACGACTTCGGTCACGCCAACCGCGCCGTGGGCTACGCCGCCGGGCACTGAATAACCCTCGCTGGGCCCGAGCTCACGCTCCTCGTCGCCGATGCGCATCTTTATGCGGCCAGACACCACATGGCCGACCTGCTCGTGTGGATGGGTGTGTACGGGCACTTCGGCGCCGGGCTGAATGGTGAACTGCACGATCATGATCTGATCGCCACAGGCGAGCACGCGGCGGTGGACGCCCGGGACCGCCTCGACGGCGGGCCACTCGGCACCGGAGTGGTATCTACCAGATGTCAGGGTCATGCAAACCTCGAAAGAATGACGCCCAGCTCAAACAGGAAATACACGGGCAGACTGACGATCGTCTGGTTGATCGGATCCGGGGTTGGCGTAATCGCGGCCCCGATCACGAATGCGAGCACGAACGCGTACTTGCGGAAACCCGCCAGTCGCTTGTGGGTCACCACGCCGAGCTTGGTCAGGAAGAACATGATGATCGGCAGCTCGAACATCACGCCCACCCAGAACAGGAAACTGGCGACGAAGTCGATGTAGTGCTCGGCCGTCCACGTGGGTTGGAAGGTCTGACTGGCGAAGCCGGCCAGGAAGCGTGTAGCAAACGGCAGCGTCAGGAAATAACAGAACGCGACGCCGCACATGAACGAGAAAAAGACGCCTGGCACTGCCATGTACAGGTACTTCTTCTCGTTCTCGTAGAGGGCTGGCGCAACGAACGCGAGCAACTGGTAGATGATCACCGGCATGGCGAGCGTGGCGCCGATCACCAGGGCGACCTCGAGGTAGGTAAAGAAGCCTTCGCCCGGGCGAATGGTGATGAACTCGACGCCCGACTGCTTACCCTCAGCGACGAGCCCGTCCAGCACGATCCATGTGATCGAGTTCAGGCCAGGGATCGGAACGATGGCCAGCAGCACGCCAGCCACGACGGCGAGAACACTCTTGACGAGACGACTGCGGAACTCCTCGAGGTGCTCCAGCATCGTCATTTCTTTGTCGCCCGGAGCGTGCTCTGGCCGCGGCGGCTCCTGGACGACCGGAACTGGCGGACTCGGCTCGGTAAGCGTCATGCCGACCGGAATGATAGGCGCAAGCCGGCGCGAAGCAAGGAGTTACTCAGGCTCAGGCGCCACCGTGCTCGTGCAGGTAGTCCATCGCGTCCTGGACGGTGCGGATCTTTTCGGCGTCCTCATCACTGATCTTGACGTTGAACTCCTCTTCGAGCGACATGATCAGTTCAACCAGGTCGAGCGAGTCCGCATTCAGGTCGTCGATGAAGTTCGCTTCAGGCGTGACCTCGTCCTCGCTGACGCTTAACTGCTCGGCGATGATCTTCTTCAGGCGGTCCTCAGCGCTCGTGGCCATCGTGTCTTCTCGAGCCCCTTTCTCTCATCCGGCGTGTGCCTAAAACCAGGTCAGGCAGTCGTTGTGGTGGAGTCTCTGGCGACTGGCGCATGCGGCTGCGCTTCAGTGCGTTCAGTTCGCTCACCGCTAGCAGTGGCCTCGACCGCCCGTCCGAGCACACCATTGACGAACTTGGCCGACGTCTCGCTGCCGAAGAGCTTCGCCAGCTCGACCGCTTCATTGATCGCGGTCCTTAATGGCACTGTAGCATTGCCGTACAGCGATTCATAGAGTCCAATTCGTAGGACATTGCGATCGACCGCTGACATCTGTGCCAAAGGCCACAGTGGTGCGCGTTGTTGTATGACGGCATCGATCGCCGCACGGTTGCTGAGTACGCCACTTACCAGGTGCTGCGCGTAGTCGCAGGCACCGTCAAGGATGTCGTCCGCGTAGAGCAGCGGACTCGTCGACGCGAAGCAGCTTTTGAGACGCTGAATGACGTGCGCCGGTGCGTGGTGAGCAAGGTCCATCTCGTAGAGCGCCTGGAAGGCGACGCCTCGGCCCAATCGACGGTCCAGAAAAGGACCGGGTGGGAAGACCTTGCGCAGCTGTTCGAGCTGCTCGTCTACGCCGAGGTCGAGCATCGGGTTCCGTACATTGTCTCGTGTCGAAGCGTGCGGGGATAGTACCCGATACCGCAACTCAGAAATCCAATCTCGTCGTCAGGCATTGCTTGACAATTCGTGGCGCGTGATCACGAGCTACCGCTCATTGCGGGTGTGGCAGCAAGGCATGGACCTGGTCGAAGACATCTATCGTCTGACGCGAGGCTTTCCTTCGGGTTCCACATTGGCGAGGCAGATGCAACACGCTGCAGTGCAGGTGCCATCGAACGTTGCTCGAGGGCAAGCTCGAGGCTTCACGGGTGAGTATCTCGGGCATGTGGCAGCAGCTGAGGGCGCACTCGCAGAGTTGATGACGTATCTGGAGCTTGCGCTGCGAGTGGGCTACATCAAAGATGAGCGCGCCGCCGCCCTGAGATCAAAAGGCGACGGACTGGGGAAGCAGCTGTGGGCGCTGCGCACATCGCTCCAGCACAAGCTCGACTAGGCCATCACCATTCCGCCGTCGACGTTGAGGACCTGGCCGGTCACGTACGCGGCCTGTTCCGACGCCAGGTAAGCCACCGCTTCGGCGATGTCGTCGGGCGTGCCTTTGCGACCGGCCGGGATCAACGACAGCATCGACTCGATGGCTGATTCGGGCACGCCTTCCCAGATCTCGGTGTCGATCACGCCAGCCGCGATCGCATTACAGGTGATGCTGCGACTCGCCACTTCCCGCGCGACCGACCGCGTGAAGCCGATCAGGCCGGCTTTCGAAGCCGCATAGTTGGCCTGGCCCGCATTGCCCATCACGCCAGAGATCGACGTAATGTTGACGATGCGGCCGTAGCGCGCCCGCAGCATCGGTCGCAGCGCCGCCTTGGTCACCAGAAACGCGCTGGTCAAGTTCGTGTCGATGACGCTCGACCACTCTTCCAGCGACATGCGCATCAATAGCTGGTCACGCGTGATCCCGGCGTTGTTGATCAGGACGTCGATGCGGCCAAAGCTGTCCTGAGCTTGCTTGATCAGGCGTTCGACGTCTTCGGGTGCACCGACATCCGCCTGGACGACGTGAGCGCGAACACCGCACGCTTCGATTTCTGAGGCCACGGCCTGGGCAGCATCCGATTTCACGTGATAGTTGACGGCCACGTTTGCGCCTTCAGCCGCGAGCCTCAATGCAATGGCGCGTCCAATCCCGCGTGAGGCGCCGGTCACGAGCGCGCTGCGCCCCTCGAATCGTCTCGACACGTTCCTGACGTTATAGGAGCGCGCGAACCGCGGGCAGGTCGTCTGGAGAGCCGAAGCTGACCGCCGTCGCCGCCGGGAGCGTTCGCTTGACCAGCCCCGTCAGCACGTTACCGGGTCCAACCTCAACGAAGCGGTCGCAGCCGAGCAGTGCAAGGCGTTCGAGGTCCTCGATCCAGCGCACGGGCGAGTACACCTGGACCTCGAGCTCATCGCGCAACGGCAACGGATCCGTGGCGAGCTCCGCGCTCACGTTGAGCGCCACGGGCACGTTCGCGGGTCTCAGCTCCAGAGCGTGCAGCGCGTCGGCCAGCGGCTGGGCGGCATCGCGCATGTAGATCGAATGAAATGGCCCTCCCACATTCAACGGCAGCACGCGTCGAGCGCCGGCCGCCCTGGCGGCGAGGCTGAGCCGCTGCAGTGCGTCGCGTGCGCCGGAGACGATCAACTGGCCGGGCGCGTTGAGATTCGCCAGCTCGACACTACTGCCGTCCGTGGTCGCCTCGCTGCACGCGCGCCTGAGCGCGACCTCGTCCAGGCCGATCACGGCGGCCATGCTGCCCTCGACACACGCGCAGGCGCTGGCCATCGCCTGGGCCCTGACGTGGACCAGCTTCAGCGCTGTCTCGGCGTCGAACACGTCCGCCGCCGCATAAGCCGCGAACTCGCCGACGCTGTGGCCCGCCACGGCCCCGAATTCCAACGCAACGTTTTCCCGAAGTACGGCCAGCGCGGCCAGGCTCGTCGTCACGACCGCCGGCTGCGCGACGGCGGTGTCAGTCAGCTGGTCGAGCGGACCTTCGCCGCACAGGCGCGTGATCGGCAGGCCTGTGATCTCATCGGCCAGCTGAAACAGACGCGTGGCCGCTGCGCTTGCTTGTTGCAGGTCGGCGCCCATGCCGACGGCTTGCGACGCCTGACCTGGAAACAGCAGCGCAAGCACGGTCCCGAGCGTGCGTGAGGGTGGCTATTCGGGCTTCTGCTTGGCTTTGGCCTCGAGCCGCAGCACATCGATACCGTTGTACGTCCCGCAGTTCGGGCAGACCTGATGCGTCGGCTTGCGCTGACGGCATTGCGGGCAGTTCATCATCGGCGGTGGCACGATGTGGTCGTGGCTACGCCGCTGGCCGCGCCGCGATGAGCTGATCTTCTTCTTGGGCAGTCCAACCATCTGTGTGGCTTACCTTTCTTCTGTGTCGCTGTTGCTCAGGAGCACGGCGAGCCGCGCAAACGGGCTCGACTCGTCGACCGGTGGCTCGGTCTCGTGTGGGGTGTGCGCCTGGTCCAATCGTTGGCCGCAAGTTTCACATAATCCAGGACACGCCGTATCGCATAGCGGGTGGAGCGGCAGATTAGTCAGGATGTCCTGACGCAGGACTTCATCGAGATCGATCTCGTGGTGCTCGTTGATCCTCGGCTGATCATCCTCACCCTCGAACGCGACGGGTACGCCCGTGTGGACGTCGGTGGTGGGCAGGAATTCCTCGTCCAGCGTGCCCTCGACGATCCCTTTGACTTCATCCAGGCAGCGCGAGCATTCGAGCGTGACCGGTGCGCGATGGTCCGTGTGGACCAGAATGCCGTCCGAGGTACGGATCAGATGCGCGTGGCCGCTGACGGGGCCGCGGAGGTGCAGGTCACCGTCAGGGTCGGGCAAGCCTTCACGGAAATCGAAGTCGCGTGTGGTGCCGAGCGGCGAGAGCAGCAGTTGAGCAACGTTGACGGAGACCATGGGAAATGCCGCACATGAAAAATGCCGCCACGGCGGCGGCGGAACAGATACATCGAGTATACGGCCGTACGGTTTCACGTGGCAAAACAGAACTGTGTTCAAGCTCGCGCGTGAGAACGGCGCGCGAGCGGCGTGGCGTTCAGCGGCCCACGAACGCAGGCGGCGGATGAGTCAGCCGGTGCCTGCCACGCGCGTGTCGAGCTCTTGCAGCCCGCGCTCGACGGTCTGGCCGACCTGACCGATCTGGTCGCGCAGCTTCTCCAGCACGCGGTAGGCGTACATTTCGGCCTCGCGGCGCACGTCCTCCGCCTGGTGCTGCGCGCGCTCCTCGATATCCGCGGCGCGGTGCTCCGCGCTGCGCACCAGCGCGTGCTCGCTCAATCTTTCAGCCGCCTGTGAGTCCGCGTCGTGGAGGATCCGTTCGGCCTCGGCACGCGCGTCGGCGATCACCTGATCGCGTTCTTGCGTCACTCGACGGGCGGCTTTGATCTCGTCCGGAATCGACACCCGTATCTGATCGAGAATGTCCAGGATCTCTTGCTCGTCAACGAGCGTTCGGGATGTGAGCGGCACTCGCGAACCCGCGCCGAGAACCTCCTCGAGCTGATCGAGCAGGTACAGGATGTCCATTTGCGTAGAAGTTAGCACGCGGCTCGGCACGTTCTAGTGCACGCCATACAGCGAGATGCGCGTTCGTCCGTGTCGGCGGGTTTTCGTGAGTGGCAGCGAGCCAACGGAGTCTGGCGGCTCGGCGGTCGCGGGCTGCTCGAGAACGAAGACGCTGGTCGGTTCGAGCAAGCCGGGGCGCGCGAGCAACTCGACGGTGGCTTGCAGCGCCGCGGCCTCGGCGTACGGGGGATCCGCGAAAATCACGTCGAAGGGACCCTGCAGGCGACCGTGCACGACATGGATCGGCGCCACGTGAATGCGCGCGCGATCCGACACACCGGTGGCGACCAAATTCTGTTCCACGACGCGTGCGGCTGCCCGGTCCTGTTCCACGAGGTCCGCAAAGCGAGCGCCGCGGCTCAAGGCTTCGATGCCCAGCGCTCCCGACCCGGCGAACAGATCCAGCACTCGTGGCCACGCGAGCGCTGCCGCGAAAGCGTCCTCATCTGGTTCGAAGCCGCGTTTGTACGCGAGCGCCTCGAGCATCGAGAAGATCGCGCCTTTGATCAGATCGGCGGTCGGCCGGGTAGCGGGCGTCGCGTGCAGCGTGCGGCCATGGGCCGTGCCGGCGATGACGCGCACTCAGCTCGGCTCGCCTGCGCGCGCGGCAAACGCCAGCAAGTGCGTACGCAGATCGGCGTGCTGAGGCTGCAGCAGGTCGGGGTCGTGGTCCAGGATCGTACCCGCGGCAGATCGGGCGGCCTCCACAAGAGGCGCATCGTCCAGGCGCGCGACGCGCAACTCAGGAAGTCCGCTCTGGCGCACGCCGAAAAAGTCGCCAGGCCCACGCAGCCGCAGGTCGTGCTCGGCCAGGCTCAGGCCGTTGGTCGTGCTAGCCACCACGCGCAGCCGCTCGTTAGCGTCCGGATCCGGCAGATCGGGCAACAGGATGCAAACAGATGGCTGGCCACCGCGTCCGATACGGCCGCGGAACTGATGCAGCTGGGCCAGCCCGAAGCGTTCAGCACCTTCGATCAGCATGACTGTCGCGTTCGGAATGTCCACGCCGACTTCGACGACGGCAGTCGAGACGAGCACGTCGAACTCGCCAGCGCGAAACGCGCGCATCACCGCGTCCTTGTCGGCGGCCCGCATGCGACCGTGCAACAGCCCGAGTCGCAGCGTACTCAGGTCGCCACTCTTCAAGCGTTCGTATTCCTCGGTGGCCGCCCTGGCGTCGAGCGCCTCGGATCCTTCGACCAGCGGACAGATGATGAACGCCTGCTCCTGGTGGGCAACGGCGCGGCGAATGCGTTCGTAGGCCAGGTGCCTCTCGTCAGGGCCGAGCAGCACGGTTTTGGGCGGGGTACGCCCGGGTGGCATCTCGTCGATCGACGACAGGTCCAGGTCGCCATACAGGCTGAGCGCCAGCGTGCGCGGGATCGGCGTGGCGGTCATCACCAGGAGGTGAGGCACGGCCTCTGACTTGTGCCGCAGCGTGACACGCTGACGGACACCGAACCGGTGCTGTTCGTCCACGATCACCAGGCCGAGCCGCAGGAAATCGAGCTTGTCCTGAATCAGCGCTTGCGTGCCGACGATGATGTCGGCTGTGCCATCGCCGGCGGCGTCATAGGCGCGCGTCCGCTCGGAACGCCTGGTGCTGCCTGTCAATAAATGGATCGACAGGCGACGGCCCAACGTGTGCTCGAGCTCCGAGCCTGCCGCATCGAACAGGCGTGTCAGGGTTGAGAAGTGCTGCTCGGCGAGAATTTCGGTGGGCGACATCAACGCGCCCTGATGACCGTTGGCAGCCGCGACCAGCAGTGCCATCGCGGCAACCGCCGTCTTGCCTGAGCCGACTTCACCCTGGAGCAGGCGCGTCATTGCCTGACTGGTAGCCATGTCGCCCAGGATCTCCCGGATGACGCGCTGCTGTGCGCCCGTCAATTGAAAGGGCAGTCCGCGCTCGAACGCGCCGAGCGCGGCGGCGTTCGATGACAACATCGGAGCTGACTGGTGCTGCCACTCCATTCGACGTCGCAGCACCATCAGCTGGATGGTCAACAGCTCTTCGAAAGCGAAGCGTCGTCGCGCCCTGTCATAGTCGGCAACCGAGTCCGGAAAGTGCACCTGCCGCAGCGCGGGCTCGATCGGCATCAGCTCATGCTGATCGCGGATGTCGGGCGGCAGGGGGTCAGCCACACGCGCGGCGAAATATGTGAGCGCCCAGTGCACCCGCCCGCGCAGCTCACGCTCAGTCAGCCCAGCGGTGAGCGGGTGGACCGGCACGAGGCGGCGCGTATGCACAGGCACTCCGTCACCGCGTTCGTAGTCCGGGTTCTCGAATATCAGTTGACGGCCCTGCTGAACCAGTCGACCGCTGACCGCGATCGTCTCCCCCGCCTGAACGCCGATCCGAGCGATGCCGTGCCGCAACCACACGGCGTACGCGGTGCCCGTCTGGTCCTTGATCGTCGCGCGCAGCTTCTTCAGTCCGCGCGGCAGATTCTCGACCTCGAGGCGCTGCAACGTGCCGACGATGCTGCCCTCGGCCTGAAACACGAGCTCCGCGATCGGCGTGGCTGGGGGGAAATGCTCGTGACGCAGCGGGAAGTGGAAGAGCAGATCCCTGACGGTCTGGATTCCGAGCCGCCGGTACAGTCGCGCGCGAACGGGGCCCACGCCACTCAAGGCCTCGATCGACGTATCCAGCGCCACGCCGGCCGGCGGCTGAGGCGGCCTGGGCGGGCCTGCTAGTCGCTGTGGCTTTTCGGGAGCTGTGACAACGCGTACGTGCTTGCCAGCGAGCAGGCGCTCCGCCTCCGCAAGTCGGCTCGCACGTTCCGCAGGTTCCAGACGTGAGTAGTCGCGCAACAGATCGGCCGCTCGGTCGACGTGATCACCCAGGCCAGCGTTACGGAGCTTCTCGGTGAACCCAGCCAGCCCACCGAGCACCATACGATCGCGAAAGCCGTCGCGGGACTCGGCTTCAAAGATGCGCGTCGCGGTCTGGATGAGCTCAGCGGGCAAGCATGACACCTACGCCGACGACCCCAGGCCCGCCGTGCGTGCCGACGACCGGACCGAGCTCGCCCCGATCCACGTCGAGCTCAGGCAACTTCGCTTTGAGTTGCTGCGCCACTTCGCTCGCGTTTGCCGCCGCGTCACCATCGATCACGCCGAGACGTTCGACGGCACCAAGCGAGACGACGAGCTCGACCAGACGTCGGAGCGCGCCCTTCATCGTGCGGACGCGTTCCAGAGGTGCGACCTCACCATCGTTGACGCTGAGAATGGGCTTCACGCTCAGCAACGTGCCCGCCAGAGCGGCTGCGCGGCCAATGCGTCCGCCCCGTTGCAGGAACTCCAGTGTCTCGAGAAGTGCGAGCACGCGCAGCCGTGAGCGAGCAGATTCGAGCTCCTCGGCGATGGCTTTGGCTTTCACGCCCTGTCCGGCCAGGCTCGCCGCCATCTCCACGAGCCAGGTGATGCAGATCGACACCGACCCCGAGTCGACGACGTGGATCTGATCAGGTGCGACCGACTGCGCGGCCTGGCGGGCGACTTCGTACGTGCTGCTCAGCCGAGCGGCCAGGTTGATACAGACCACTTCATCATGGCTTTCGAGCTGTTGGCGAAACGCGGACTCGAAGGCGGCGATGCTGGGCGCGCCCGTGCGTGGGAGCGTTTTGCTCGTGCGCAGGCGACGGTAGAAGTCGGCCGTGGTGAGATCAAGCTTGTCGCGATAGGTCTTGCCGTCCCAGTTGACGACCAGCGGCACCATCGTGATGCCGTGCCTGTCGAGCACGGCCTGAGGCAGATCAGCCGTGCTGTCGGTGACGAGGCCGACGGACGTCATGCCGCGTCAGACGTGCGC
>JAFAPL010000487.1 GCA_019247135.1 Chloroflexota bacterium
GATTGATGTCATGCAGCACAACCGTGCCCGCGAGCTCCGGTGTGAGCGCCAGATCGCCAAGCAGCTTCGGCATCCAGTTGTAACTTCCGCCACCAACGAAACAGATGCGTGTCTTTGCCATTCAGGCACTCTCCTTTTGTTTTGCCGCCATGACATGCGCCATGCCGCGGTAGAACGGGTCTTCTGGAGTAATCGACCCGCGCCGCACCGTTTGCCCGGTGCACGCGGCCTTGTACAGGCTCAACAAGAAATCCATAGTCTTCCGAACTTCGGGCAAGCCGGTGCGCTCCGGCCTTCGTCCGGAGTGCATGTCTTCAATCAACATCCTGAGCTGCGTGGCTTGCGTACTGGGTACTTCCTCCGGCACGCGTCCCCACTCCACAACCTGGCGCTGCTCCTGTTCAGATGCATCAGGTGCGGCCGACAAATGCCAGTTCTCGTTCTTGTAGCCGTACAGCGTCGTCAGCTCGACCGTGGTGCGCGGAAAGTCCAGCCGCAAGTAGCTTTCCTGACGCGGTGATACGAGACTGTTGGAAATGCTCACAATGGCGCCATTTGCGAAGCGGACAACGCCGAGATAGACGTTGTCGAGCTCGATGTCCCTTTCGACTGTCGCCATCATCCCCTGCACCGTTGACCAGTCGCCGAGCAGGTACAGGGTCATGTCCAGAATGTGGATCGCCTGACCAAAGTTGACACCGCCGAGCTCGGTATCCCAGTGTCCGCGCCACCCGACAGCGTGATACGCCGCGTTGCGATACCACAGCGTGTTGCAGACGCCGAACAAGACTCGGCCAATCGCGTCGCTCTGAAGCAACTGCTTCACGTGCTGGACGCCTGAGCCGAAACGCCATTGAAAGACGCTGCTGACGTAGCGCCCGGTTCGATTCTCGGCAGCCTCGAGGCGATCCAGATCGGCGAGTGAGCCGACGAGCGGCTTTTCGCAGAGCACCCACGCGCCAGCTTCGAGTGCTGCAATGCAGATATCCACGTGAGTTCCGGGCGGCGTGCACACCTGGACAAGGTCCGGTTTCTCGGCCGCGAGCATTTCGTGCACGTCGCTGTAGCCGTGCCGCACGCCGTATGTCTCACGGAAGGTTTCGAGCCGCTGCGGATCGAGGTCCACCGCCGCAACCAGGTCGACACGGTCGGCGTTGCGCCGCGCGGCCTCACCATGTGCACGGGCAATCCCGCCGGTGCCAACAATCGCTGTCCTCATGTGCTCCTTCATCGTCGCACGTGCGGTGAGCTGAAAGCGCTCAGTCAAGCGCTCCAGCCATTTCGCCCGCTACGCGCTCGCTGCAGCGGGCGTGCCAGCGATGAAGGTATTTCGGCTAGCCCTTGACGCCGCCGACCACGAGTCCTTTGATGACCAGTCGCTGAGCCAGGATGTACATGATCACCGGCGGCACAGCCGTGATCAGCGCGCCAGCCATCATCTGGCCCCAGTAGAAGACGTCTTCACCCAGCATCTGCGTCAACCCGACCGTGACGGTGCGGGTCGACAGCGAGTTCGTGATGACGAGCGCATACAGGAACTCGTTCCAGGCCTGCGTGAACGAAAACAGCCCGACTACGACGAGCGCCGGCGTCGACAGCGGCAAGACGATGCGGAACAACACGCCGAGCCGATTGCAGCCGTCGATCATCGCCGCGTCTTCGAGCTCGACGGGGATGCTCTTGAAGTAGCTCATCAGCAGCCACGTACAGAACGGCAATGTGATCGTCGGGTAGACCAGGATCAGCCCGTACAACGTGTCGGACAGGCCGAATCCCGCGACGAGCTGGAACAGCGGAATGAACAACAGGGCCTGCGGGATCAGATACGTGAACACGAGCCCGAGCGCCACGATGCGCCTGCCAGCAAAGCGCAAACGGGTAATGGAGTACGCGCCGAGCGCGCCGAGACAGATCGAAAGTGTCGTCGCCGCGATCGAGACCTCAGCGCTATTCCGAAGCCACACGCCGAAGTTGCCCGTCATCAGCGACACGTAATGGCCGAAGTAGATCGACTTCGGCAGGATGGTGAAGTCGTTGTAGATCTCTTTGTTGGTCTTGATCGAGGCGAGCGCCATCCAGATGAATGGCACGACCGTCCAGATCACGAAGAACACGAGCGCCGCGTATGTGGCGATGGCCCACCCTCGCCCGATCGTGCGTCGACCCGCGTGCGTCGAACCGCGCCTGCGCGCTCGCAATCTCGCCGCTGCAGCGACCGCCATCAGTCTTGCCTCAACATGCGTCGAGTCAGGAACAGCACCAGGATCAGATAGAACGGCACCATGGTCATCGCAATCGCCGCTCCGGCTCCAAGCTGGTGCCCCGGAATCGAGACGAAATACGACAGCAAGGGCAGGGTCATCGTCGCGTAATTCGGCCCGCCGTTGGTCAGTACGAAAATGGGCGTCAGATTTGCCGACGTCCAGATCGTCGACAATAGGGCCGTGACGACGATGACTGGCTGCAGGCTAGGCACCGTCACATTCAGGAAGCGCTGCCACGTGCCGGCGCCGTCGATCTCGGCAGCTTCGTAGAGCTCCTGGCTGATCGACTGCATGCCGGCGAGAAAGTTCATCGTCCAGAACGGCGTGCCTGCCCAGACGATGACGAGCACCAATGCCGGCAATGCCAGACGCGTGTCGTTGAAGAAATAGATGTAGTCGTCCAGCAGCCCGAAGTTCGCGATGGCCCCGTTGACCGGTCCGGTTGTGTCGAACATGAACCGCCAGACGTAGGCCGAGACGACCGCCGGCACGGCCCACGGCAGCAGCATGATGCCTCGGAAAAAGTTTTTGGCCGGTATGTCCTGATTCAGAACACAAGCCATCGCCATGCCGACCAGGAACTTTGTCCCGATTGCGCTGCCCGTAATGACGAGCGTCGTTACGGCCGCCTTCGGCCACGGATTGCTCGGATCGGTGAACAGCGCGGCGTAATTGGCAAACCCGACCCAGGTTCCCGTCTTGCCGATGAAGCGCTCCTGAAAGCTCAGCAAGATGGCATCGATGAACGGGTAGATGATGATGCTCGACACCAGGATGACAACAGGCGCGACGAGCAGCCAGCCAAGTTGCCATTCTGGACCGAGAACGCGGCGCAGCGTGCTGCCGCGCGATCCGGCGCCGCGTTGCAGCGGAGGCGCTAGCGTCTGGGCCATTGGCTCAGGCCTTCATCAGCTTGTTGTACGAGTCCATCATCTGCTGTTGCGCCCAGGCCTGGGCGTCCTCGATGGCCATGCCGTCATTGAGAATTTTCTGCAGCATGTCGGACATCGTGTAGCGGGCACTCTCGACGTCCGCCTCCCACGGGATAGGCGCGGATGGCCACTCGCGAATGCGGCCATACTCCGCAATCTTCTTCAGCTCGGCGAACTTGCTGGTCGTCCAGAAGTCGGTCTTGGCGTGATCGCGATACACGGGCACGAAGCGACCTTCCACCGACTTCGAGATTGCCTCGAGTTTGTCGGGCTGCAGGAAGAACTCGAGCGCGGAAGGCGCCATACTCGCCAACGGGGCGCGTTTGTAGTAGTTGAACGCGATCGACGAGCCCTCGGCGAATGAGCCGGCCGGGCCTTTCGGCGGCAACGACAGGCCCGTGTTATCGGCTAGCTCCTTGTCGTTCACGAGCAGCCAACCCATGATCGTCGCTGGATTGATCGCGATCATGCCGCGGCCCTTCTGGTAGGCCTCGTTGTTCCAGGACGTCACGGTCGAGGCGAATGTATCCGGCGGGATGAGCTTGGCCTTGACCATCTGGACGACCATATCGATGCCCGGCTTGTTGGCTGGATTCGCAATGTCCGGCATGCCCTTTTCCGTGGCCAGCCGTCCGCCGTACGCCCACAAGCAGGTCATCATGTTGTTCATGTGATCGCCCTCGTGGCCGAGAGCCATCGCATAGGCGTAGGTCTTGGGCGGCTGCTGCGCTTTGGGTCCGAGCTGAAGGAGCTCGTCGTAGCTGTCGAAAAAGCGACCGCCGGTCAGCGGACCGATGACGTCCATGCGCCAGTGTGCGGGCCAGACGTCGATCGCGTACGGCGCGCCGATGATCGCGCCATCAGCCACCGCGTTCGAGCTGATGCCGATCTCGTACATCCCGCCCGCCAGATCCTTGAACTTCGCGACGAGATCCTTGAGGTCGGCCATTTCGCCCTGGCTGTACCAGTAGGTGCGATTCGAGTTGTTCAGCTCTGGTGGCTGCCCGGCCGCCACCGCCGCCGACTCTTTGGCCAACTGCTCTGGCGAGCCAGGAATCGACTGCCACTCGACCTTGAGGGCGTGCTGGGTGCCCCAGTCCACGAACGTATTCCCGACCGCCTTGTCAGTGAGGTCGTTCCAGTTGGCCGAGAACCACACGTTGAAGACACCCGAGCCGCCCGTGCTGCTCTGCGCGGCCGGCGTCGCGCCGTTGGCGGCTGCCGCCGGTGCAGTGGTCGGCGCGGCTGCCGGCGGACTTGTCGGCTGCGCGGCCGGCTTCGCCTGTTCAGGCGCCTGAGGCGCGCCGCACGCCGCGAGCGCGAGGCCAACAGCCCAGGCATTGCGTGTCAAGAACTGGCGTCGGGTCTGAAAATGCCTGCGCTCGGACGAGCTCATGAGCCACCCCCTTATCATCCAACCCCTGAGCAGCCATGATTGTGCGCCGCACGCGCACTGTCAACTGGGGACGTTTGCGGTTGTGGCTTCCGTTGTTTGACTGACGGGCTGCTGGGTCTCGAACTCGCGCACCGATGGCCCGGCTCGGCGCGCTCGCTGCCACTGATACACGAGAAACCAGACGGCCACCATGGCAGTCAGCACTGAGAGCAACTGCGCCTGTGACAGTCCGAGCGCAAACGGCGTGTCGACCCGATAGAACTGGATGAAGAAGCGGCCGAGTGAATACAGCCCGATGTACGTCCAGAACAGCATTCCGTCGCGCGGGTAGCGCGGGTGCCAGTTGAATCGCCACCGCCCGTTGCGCCTGCGCACGAACCCGCGTGCAAGCCACACCAGAAAACCGAAGATCACCAGGTCCATCACCAGCTCGTAGCCGACTGCCAGGTGTACGGGAACGCCGATCTCGCCGAGGGTGTTCGGATTGGTGTAGACGACGGCGAGCGGAAAGCCCGACGCGTGAGCGCCGTGATGCTCACCATTGATGATGTCTCCGATTCGGCCGATCGCCATCCCGAGTATCAACGGCGGCGCGGCGATGTCCGCATACCGCGCGATACTCAATTTGCGTCGCCAACAGTAGAGTGCGCCCGCTACGGGTCCGCCAACGATCGTGCCGTAGATCGCCAACCCACCCTCGTTCACCTTGATGATCGAGATCGGGTCTCGCGAATAAAAATCCCACTGGTCGACGACGTGGAACAGCCGCGCGCCGATGATGGCGCCGATGACGCCCCACATCGCGACCGAGAACGTGTCATCCTCAGTGAAGCCAGCCCGAGTCGCCCAGCGCACCGCGAGCCAGATGCCGATCAGCGTGCCGACTGCCGTGAAAAACCCGTGCCAGGTGATCTGGAGCGGAAAATCACCCCACCTGAACAGTGTGGGGTCGATATTGATCGGGATACCGCCTAAGTCGGCCTGAATCGGTCGTGGCCTCCTGCCTCGCGCGGGATAATAGCACCGTGTCTCCGTTCGGCTGGCGTTCGCCGCGAGCGTCTGACCCCACCTCGTGGAAGGTGTCCAGAGAGGCAGATGCGGTGTACGTCGAGCCGTCTCACGGCAGCCCGTTCCGTTTACCTCTGGCAGGCGTCCGGGCGGTACGCATCGTGCCGCTTACTGCTGGCGACCACCACATGCAGCAGGCACGCGGAGGTTGGCAAGTCGCGCTGCAGCGCGCCGACGGTGACGTGCTGGTCGGCTCGGCCCTGCGTGATTGGCGACTCGCACACGTACTTGCCAAACAGCTATGCGAGACAGCCGATCTTCCGCTCGACGAGCTCACGGCGAAGATGTTCAGCCGGGTCGGTGAATTCGGTCCGAATAGTCCGGGGATGTGACTCGCTCAGAGGTCTTCGTGTGGGGTTCTTCGACGCGGAGGTCGACGTGTGAGAGCTGAGTCTGAGTCTGAGTCTGAGTTTGAGTTTGAGAAAATCCCGTGAAACGCGCGCGTCGCGCCAAGATCGTGGCCACGCTTGGACCCTCGACGGACGGCCTCGAACCCGACCTGGTCCGCGCCGGGCTCGACGTGGCCCGCTTGAATTTCTCACACGGTACGCACGCCGACCATGCCCGTCGCTGCGCGGCCATTCGCGCAGCCGCGGCAGAAGCTGGCCGCGAGGTTGCGGTGATGCAAGACCTGCAGGGTCCGAAAATCCGCGTCGGTTCACTCGTGGACGGTGGTCCGGTGCGACTCGAGGCCGGCCGCGACCTGATCATCACGACCCGCAACGAGGTCGGGAACGCCGAGCGTATCTCGTGCACGTATCCACACCTCGCCGAAGACCTCCAACCAGGTGACCGCGTGCTGCTCGACGATGGTCGTATTCGCCTGAGCGTGCTGAAGGCCGAAGATTCTGAGGTTCGAACGCGTGTCGAAGAAGGTGGACCGCTGGGCGAGCACAAGGGCATGAATCTGCCGGGCGTGGCGGTCTCGTCGCCCGCGATCACCGACAAAGACCGCGTGGACATGGCCTTTGGTCTCCAGGAGCTGGCGGTCGATTACGTCGCGCTTTCGTTCATCCGCACAGCCGACGAAGTAACTGCCGCACAGGATCTCATGAAGACGTTGGGCCGAACGGCTCCGCTGGTGGTGAAGTTGGAGAAGGGCGAGGCGATCGAAAATCTCGACTCGATCCTGCAGATCGCGGACGGTGTGATGGTGGCGCGCGGCGATCTCGGGGTTGAGCTCGCGCCTGAGCAGGTGCCGATGTTGCAAAAACGCATCATCCAGCGCGCCAATGCACGGGGCCTTCCAGTGATCACCGCCACGCAGATGCTCGAGTCAATGGTCACCGACGAGACACCAACGCGCGCCGAGGCGAGCGACGTCGCCAACGCGGTATGGGACGGCAGCGACGCGGTCATGCTGTCCGCCGAGACCGCCAGCGGCCGCCATCCGCTGCTGGTGCTCAAGATGATGGACCGCATCGTGCGCGCCGCCGAATCCACCGAAGCACCGCACCTGGGACACGACACGCACGATCATCCCCGCGGCTACGCCGCCGCGGTCACTCACGCGGCGCGGGTGCTGGCCGAAGACCTCGACGCGAACGCCATCATCGGCATCACTCAGTCCGGCTTGACGGCCCAGCTGCTGTCACGTGGTCGAGCGCGGGTGCCGATCTTCGCGTTCTCGCCCGATCCGGCGGTATGTCGTCGGCTGGCGCTGTGGTGGGGCGTGACGCCGGTGCACATGAACCTGGCGGAGGACCTCGAGGTGAACATCGCCAGGATGGAAGAGCACCTGTGCACCTACGAAGGCGCTGCCCCCGCCGACACCCTGGTCGTCACCGGCGCCCACCCGTTCGAAGTCGGCCTGCACACGAATTTCGTGAAGTACCACGTCCTCGGCCAGCGCACCTGAGCCCCGAACACCGCGGCTCGCATCGCAGAACTGCAGCTCGCCGCCAGAAGTCTCACCAGCGGCACGCGCGGCCGATCCGAACCGCTGACCACGGCGTCACCACCACGCGCATTTTGCCGTACGGCGAGCAGTCACACAGCTACAGAGCGGCATCGACGAGCGCCCACCGTGCTCAAGCTCCGAGCAGCCAGCGCCCGATTGCCTCGTACCGCTCCGGCCCGCGTTCCAGCAGCTCCACCGTCCGCATCTCCAGCCGCTCTCCCTCAACCCGGAGCTCGCGCGCCGCGTGCGCCACCAACGCTGCGCGGTCGCGCGCCCGCCCGTTGCGCACCAGCGTCACGTGCCAACGCCAGGTCCGATAACCCTCGAGCTGCACGAAGCGCCCGTCGAAGAGCCGCTCGCGTGCCGCGTCCAGCTCAGACGTCTCCGTGATCGCGATGCACAGCGTGCAATCGCGATTCCCCAGCTCGCCCACCGTCGAGAGATTGATGTTCAGCGGCCCAGGCAGCGCGTGGCGTACCTGCGCCTCGATCAGCTCGCTCGCGGCAGGCGTCGGTTGATAACACAACGTCAGATGTGGACCCATCACGGCCGCGTAGGGCGGGTCGTGCGTCTCACGCCAGGCCTGAATGCGCCTGCCGAGCGCGCCGTCCACGGGCGCGACCAGCACGCGCCGCCCGAGGATCACTCGCGCGAGGCGCTCTGCGGCGGTCCGTCTGAGCGTGAGCCTGGCGGCGAAGCGTCCGATTGCGTGATGTGCTCCGCCTTGCGTTCGTCGGGAAAGCCCGCGATGGCTTCGATCTCCACGCGCATGCCAGGCACCGCCAGCCGGCTCACCTCGACGAGGGTGCTGGCCGGTCGACTCGACCCGAAAAACTCCCGGCGCAGCGGATTGATGCGTGTTCGATCCTCAATGTCCGTGAGATACACGGTCACTTTGAGGACGTGGGACGGCTCGAGCCCGACCGCGGCGAGGCTTGCGCGGAGATGGCCGAGCACCTGACGCGTCTGCTCGAGGACGTCCCCGCGACCGACGAGCTCACCGTGCTGGTCGAGCGGCGCGCAGCCCGAGACGAACAGGAGATCGCCGAAGCGGACCGCATGTGTGTAATGACTGATTGGCTCGCCCAGCTCGGCGAGCATGATCTCCTGTCGCGACATATCGGTAACGGTACCCCGCCGGCCGCCGCCCCCGCTGTGTGAGGCTTCGCAACGGGCCGCACCTCCGAACCGCGGCATGATGACAAAGTGCACCCTGGACGGATCAGGCCCGCCTGGACGATCGGACGGCACGTTCGCAGCCTCAGCAATTCGGAGTGCGCGAACGGCGTCGCGGCTAGCGAGCGCGCCAGCGCTGCCCTTATCTTGTGCTCGAGGACCAGTGCAGCCGAACAACCGTGAGCAGCTCTCATTCGAGCGGTTTCTCAGCGAAGCAGCACAGCTTCATCAAACCTGGATCAGGCGCGTCGATGCGCAGCACCGTCGGCGTCCGCGCCCGCCTGACATCGAGGCGGAGCGGCTGCGTCTGGTGCGTCGTCTGCAACTGGTGCAGCGTCTGCAGGCCGAAACCAGTGCTGGAGAGGACCTGGATACGCGTCTGCGCGAGCTGGCGGCCGCCCCGCGTGAGGCGCGACTGGTCGAAGGCGACCAGCCGTTTTTGACGGCCCTGCTCGAGACGTGGCAACAGGCGCAGCTGCCGCAGGCGTCGACCATCGCCGCGGGCGCCAATCCACCGAAACCCTCGGGCACCGTCGAGTTCAGGTGGTAAATTTCTCGGCGTAAAGACCTCGTTCGATCGCCGCTCGCCGCACATTTAACAATTCTGTAATCCGCGTGACGCTTCACGTGACGCTTTTGCGTTTTCACGTGACGGTCCACGTGACGCTTCGCGATTAGGCTTAGCGGAAAAAGAAAGGGCGCGGGCGGAGCGGCCACAGCGAAAGGGACCAGACCACAGCAATGCAGGCGGACACGAGGACCGACACGGCGCTGTTTGCACCGACGACGGGCACGGCGCGCGACGCGCGCGACTTGCGGGCGCCGCGCTGGCGCGGGCGTTCGCGCCTCGCGGTCTGGGCCAGCCTGCCGCTGTTCTGGCGCCTACTGGGCGTGAACCTGGTCGTCGTGCTCGGTGGCGCGGTGATCGGTACGTGGCTCACCCAGCGCCTCGTGGTCAGCGGCACCTTCACTCCCGTCACGCACGCGCTGCTGGTGCTCGCGGCCCTGTGCCTGTCGGCGGGCCTGACGATGCTGTTGCTGCGCGAGACGTTCCGCCCGATCCGTTCGCTGCGCCAGGCGACGCAGCGCTTCAACGCGGGTGATCACACCGCGCGCGCGAGCGTGGCGCCGCTCAGTGACCCCGACGTAGCCGCCCTGGTGCATGAGGTGAACGCGCTCTGGGACCGGCTGGAGCAGGACGCCGCGACGATCGAGGAGAAGACCGAACAAGCCGAACGCCTGGCCGCGCAGGTCATCTGGGCTCAGGAAGAGGAACGGCGGCGCGTTGCGCGCGAGCTACACGACGAAGCGGGCCAGGCGCTGACCGCGGTGATCATCGGCCTCGAGCGCGGGCTGGCGAGCATGCCCGAGGTGTACGCGGCTGACCTGCCGATCCAACCGCGCCAGTTGATCTCGAACCTGCGTGACCTTGCTGCGCAGACTCTGGACGAGGTGAGAAAACTCGCGCTCGAGCTGCGGCCCTCAGTGCTGGACGACCTGGGTCTGGTGGCTGCGTTGCGCCAGTACGTCCGCGCGACTGAGGAGCGGACCGGGCTAGCGACGCACCTGAGCGTCAATTTTGACGAGGACCTGGAGCGACTGCCGCCCGAGGTGGAAACGGCGCTTTTCCGCATCGCCCAGGAGGCGCTGACGAACGCGATCCGCCACGCGCACGCGAACTCGGTCGAGGTCCGCTTGCGTCGAACGGCGAACGCGGTGATGCTCGACGTGCGCGATGACGGGGTCGGCCTGTCCGCCACCGCCGGACTGGACCAGCGCTCCGAACGGCGTGGCGCGCTCGGGGCTGGAAGCGACCGAGCGGACCAGGCCGGCCAGACACGCCCGCCCGACCGAGCCGAACACCTCGGCATGTTCGGCATGCGGGAGCGCGCGCGTTTGCTCGGGGGCGAGTTCGAGGCGATGCCGGTTTCCCCGCGCGGCACCCTGGTGCGCGTGATGATCCCCACCGTGCCGCCGCCTGCGGCGGCGGGTGTCGCATGATTCGCGTCCTGCTGGCCGACGATCACACGATCGTGCGCCAGGGTGTTCGGCTGTGCCTGGAGGCGATGGGCGACCTGGAGGTCGTCGCGGAGGCCGAGGATGGCCAGACCGCGGTCCAGCTGACGGCTCAGCTCCGGCCAGACGTGGCCGTGGTCGACCTGACGATGCCGCGTCTGAACGGCGTCGACGCGATCCGCCAGATCAAGCGCGACACACCCGCTACCGAGGTCGTCGTGCTCTCGGTCCACGACAGCGAGGCATACGTTGTTCAGGCGCTGCGGGCGGGAGCAGCCGGGTATGTGCTCAAGCGCAACGCGGCGACGGAGCTCGCGGCCGCGATTCGAGCGGCTCACGAAGGTCAGGCGTATTTGCACCCGAGCATCGCCCGACGCGTGATCGACGACTACCTGTCGCGCATGCGCTCGGCGGAGGACAGCCTCGCGGAACCGCACGAGCGGCTCACGCCGCGCGAACGCGAGGTCCTGCAGCTCGCGGCCGAGGGCCACAGCACGCGCGCGATCGCGGGCTTGCTGTGCCTGAGCACCAAGACGGTCGAGCATCATCGCGCCAGCGTGATGACCAAGCTGGGGCTGCACGGGCAGACGGAGCTGGTGAAGTACGCGATCCGCGCGGGGCTGGTCGAGCCCGCCTGAGCGGGCCGCGTCGCTCGGACGCATGCGGCTCCTCGAGCAAGCCACCGACTGCCGCCGCCACGATCCCGATTTAACGCGACTTATGAATACTTCTCAGCCTTTGACACGACTTCATGTACGAAAGCCCGTGCGGGCGCGTTCCAGGCGGGCAACGGTCGCTTCGTCGACGCTGACCTCGCCCAATGCGGCGAACGGAGCTTTGCCAGGGCCGTGATAGTCGCTCCCACCCGTTGGAATCAGGTCGTGTGACTCCGCCAGACGCACGAGCGCTGCGCTGAGGTCCGGAGTGGCGTCCGGGTAAAAACATTCCATCGCCTGCAGACCTGCCTCGCGCAGCACGCCCAGGCGCTCGTCCAGGCCGGCCTGACGCTCGGCGGCGTTCGCGTCGCGCGGAAACACCGGGTGCGCCAGCGCAGCCACCCCGCCGGCTTCCCTCACCGTGGCGATCGCCGTCGCATGATCAGGCGTCGGACGCTCGGGCGCCGCCGGCCGACCTGAACCGAGGTAGCGGTCGAAGGCCTCGCGTTCGTCTTGGACATAGCCCGCCTCGACCATCGCGCGCGCGATGTGGGGACGCGTAACCACCGCGCCGCTGGCCAGCTCGGCGACGCGTTCGGCGCTCACGGGCAGTCCCAGTTCGCGCAACGCATCGAGCGTCTGCTGCGCCATCGCGCTGCGGGACTCCTGCAGTGCTTCGAGGTAGCGCTTCAGCGCGGGCGCGGTCGGGTCGACGAAGAACCCGAGCAGGTGATCGTCGTTGCCTCTCGCGTCGCGCACCGACAGCTCTGCGCCGGCGATCAGCCCGATCCCGAGCTCGCGGGCCGCCTCCGCGGCTTCGTCCAGGGCGGCCAGGGAGTCGTGATCGGTAACGGCCAGGCAGTCGAGGCCCGCCTGCCGTGCCTCGTGGACGAGCTCCGCCGGCGGCAGCAGGCCGTCGCTGCGCAGGGTGTGGGTGTGGAGGTCAGCGCGCATCGGCAGCTCGACCGTTCAGCAGTCGGTGCGGCGCGGCGTGCCGCTGAGCTGCACGTCCTGCACCATCCAGCCCGACGACACGCGTTCCATCGTGTACGTCTGGTCGCTTTCTTCACGCACACACCGAGTTTGGTGGTTCTGACCGTCGTACTCGTCATACGTCCACACCTCGTGGGTCGCGATCTCAGTCTGCTCGGGACTGTGCGGCGTGGTGGAGACGACCTGCAGGTCATACGGGGTCGCGCCGCCGAGGTGGAGTCCGCCCGAGATCAGATGCTCGGCTTCGGTGCGCTCGAAGCTCAACGCATCCGGACTGAACGCGGCTGAGAGGGCCTGAAGCCGTCCGTCACTGGGATCCTTGTAGGCAGCGAACACCAGGTCGAGTGCACGGCGCAGTGCGAGCTGCGGCTGGTTGGCCTCGGCGACGGCCGTTGCGGTGGCGGCGGAGGCGGACCGCGTTACGGCCGTGAGCAATGCCTGAGCCGAGATGAGCTGTGCTTCAGCGGCGTCAGCTCGAGTTTCCGCAGCGCGTCGTGCGACGTCCTGTTGACGCGCCCAGAAGCCCGTCGCTCCAAAAGCAATGAGCACCATCAGAGACACAATCCATGGAAGAAGGCGGCCCACATGCCTCGGCTGAGGGCCCAACAAGCGCATACTCTCCCGAGTAAAGCACGTGATGTGGATTCAACGATGTACAACGACGCGCGCGCTCAGGACGGTGACAGTCCTGTTAGGCGCGCTCTTCGCATTCGCAAACGGTGCGCAACTGGCCCATGCCAACCGGTTCGGGCCGCCGTG
>JAFAPL010000772.1 GCA_019247135.1 Chloroflexota bacterium
TGGCCTGATCATGCATGCGCTTGGCACCGAATCACTGCGTGGCCCGATGAACGCCGTCGCTCCGTACCCTCGGCGCATGGCGGACTTCCCGCGAGTGTTAGGTAAATTGCTCCACCGGCCCAGCGTCGTGCCCACGCCGGCGTTCGCGCTGCGTTTGGTCTTCGGCGAGGTCGCGGATGCGCTGCTACTGGCCAGCCAACGTGTAGTACCCGAGCGCGCGCTAGAGACTGGCTACGTGTATCGGTATCCCACGCTGGAGCAAGCGTTGCAAGTAGTCGTTGGAGCATCGGCTCCGGTCTAGCTGTCGAAGCCATCCTCGAGGCGCTCTTGCTATTTCCCAGCGGCTGATACCCGGCCGTACAGCACGCGCCTATAAAACACCGTCATACACAAACACTGTACAAAGTATATGCAGACGGCGTAGACTGTGGTATGCGCCCCCGCCAGCTGGTGTTCGCGTCGCATCTTGCCGCCTCGCCCGAGCGGCGGCCCGTCGTGGTCGTGGGCGCTGGGCTCGCCGGGCTGAACTGCGCACGATTGCTGGCCGAACACCAGGTGCCGGTGCAGGTGCTCGAAGCCTCGAGCGAGGTGGGTGGTCGCGTGCGCAGCGAGCGCACCTCGGACGGATTCGTGCTCGATCGCGGTTTTCAGGTGCTGTTCACCGCCTACCCTGCCTTGCGCAGGGCGGTCGATCTGCGCAGGCTGGACCTGCGGGTGTTCGACAGCGGCGCGGCGGTCGTGACGCCTCGCGGACCGACGTTTCTGCGAGACCCGCTGCGGCATCCGCAACACGCCGCGGCCGCGTTCAGCTCGAACGTGCTGACGTGGACGGATCGCATCCGACTGGCGCGGCTCGGGCTAGCGTTGCTCGCTGGCCGCTGGGACGCTGCGCGGGATGTCCCTGATGCTGGACGGACCGCGGAGCAGGAGCTGCGGGCGCTCGGCTTTTCCGACCGTCTGATCGAGTCGTTCTTCCGCCCCTTCCTCGCGGGCATCCGCCTTCGGCGCGACCTGTCCATGTCGGCCGCCGTCACGCGCTTTGATCTGAAGATGCTCGTCGGCGGCCGCGCTGCTTTGCCAGCCGGCGGCATGCAGGCACTGCCCTCAGCCCTGGCGCACGCGCTTCCCCAGGACGCCGTTCGCCTGCGCACGCCGGTCCTCGAGCTCGTGCGCGAAGGAGCGCACGTGCGCGGTGTACGCACGACCGAAGGCGAGGTACGCGCCTCGGCGGTGGTGCTGGCAACGGACGGCGACAGCGCCGCGCGTCTCGCTGGGCTCTCCGCGCCGCCGGTCTCCGTCGGCAGCACGACGGTTTACCTCGCCGGCCAGGTGCGCCCGTATCGGCAGAAGCTCCTCGTTCTGAATGCCCTGCCTGACGCGTTCGTCAACGACACCACGTTGCTCGACAACATCGCGCCCGAGTACGCCCCACCCAGCTGGCACTTGCTGGCCGCGCACGTGCTGAACTCGACTGAACTGGACGATGACACCATCGATCGGTGTGCCAGGACGGACCTGGCGCGACTGTTCCCCCACGTCGATCTGCCCCGCTGGCGAACCCTGCGTATCGTGCGGATGCCGCAATCGCAGTTCGCGCAGCCACCCTGCGCATCGAACAGGGTTCCGACCCGGACAGCCAGCCGCGGACTGTACGTGGCCGGCGAGATCACCGAGGACAGCAGCATCAACGGCGCGCTGCGCAGTGGCGAGGCGGCGGCGCGCGCGGTGGTGACCGATTTCTTCCAGGGAAATAGCGCGTGCCGTTAGCGTCATCAACAGCGGACACAAGCAGGCCTGTGCTCGTGACAGGCGCCACCGGGCAGATCGGCTCACCGGTCCTCCGCGAGCTGATCGCTGCCGGCGCCCACCTGGTGAAGCTGTCGGGGGCACACGCTGACCCATCTGCCGCGCCCCGTTTCGCGCGCTGGCATGGTGAGGTGGAGCGGATCATTCGCGACGCCGAGATCGACTACACGTTCGTGCAGCCTGTGCATTTCATGCAGAACTTGCCCGCGCAGATCCGGTCCCGCCCGGGGCAGATACAGCCCGAGTGGCTGGCCCAGGGCGTGGCCGAGCTGTTTCTGCACATGGATACCGACGTCACGGACGTGGTGCATTGCATCGTCGGCCGCGAGCCAATCGATATCCGCGAGTTCGTGCAAGACCATGTTGCCGACTTCGGCGCTATCAGGACGGTCTGAGCGCGCATGCACCAGACACGACGAATCGTGGTTGTGGGCGCTGGTTATGCGGGCCTCGCGACCGCGGTCCGGCTGGCGCGTCAGGCTGATCAGCGACTACGGATCCATCTGGTTGATGGGCGCTCTGAGCACCAGCTCATCACGCGATTGCACGAGGTCGCCGCCGCGCGGCTCACACCCGCTGCCGCGGCGATTCCTCTGCGCCAACTGCTGGACGGCAGCGGCATCCACCTGCATGCCGCCTGGTTAGACGGGATTGACCTGAACCGCGGCGAGGTCCGCACCAATCACGGCCGCCTGGCGTACGACAGGCTGGTACTCGCGCCGGGCACCACACCTGATTTCAGACACGTGCCCGGAGCGGCAACGCATGCGTTGCCG
>JAFAPL010000855.1 GCA_019247135.1 Chloroflexota bacterium
TCGCGACGATTGCGCAATGGCTCGGTCCGCAAAAGATCGGAGTGCTGCGTTGCCGCGCCGATACGCAGCTCTTTCAGCAGCTCGTCGGTCATATACGCCGCAATCGAGCGCAGCTGTTCCTCTCCGATTCGACAGCCAGGCTCCACATGCACGCCAGCGGCGGCGGCAGCACGTAGGCCCGCGTCTTCGACACGGGTCACGGTCCCGTCTGCCTGGAATGCGACGAGACGAGCGCCAACGTCCATGGCGGCCAGCTCGGTGATCTCACCGGCGCGACAGACGACCACCTTGGTCGTGCCACCGCCGATGTCCACATGCAGGACCCCGCCGGAGGTCTCCGACAATGTGACGGAGCCCGAGCCGTGGGCGGCCATCGTCGCCTCGAGATTGTCGCCAGCGCTGACGGCCACGAACCGGCCCGCCTCGGCGGCGAAGACGTCCGCGATCGCGCGTGCGTTCTGACGCTGGAGCGCGACCCCGGTGAGGATCAACGCGCCGGTGTCAACGTCCTCTCGGCGCAGGCCCGCGTTGCGGTACTGCTGCTCGACGAAACGTGCGAGTCGTTCCGCGTCGATCTGGGTCGTGCCGCTGTACGGGGTCAGCAGAATCTCTGACGCGAACGTCGTTTGACGGTCGACCACCACATAGCGTGTGTCGCGCCGCTCGAGCTCCAACCGTGAGAACAGCAGGTGCGAGGTCGAGGAGCCGATGTCCACGCCGACGCTGTTCAGGACAATGCGGTCTTCCGCCGCCATGTCTCTGTGCGGTGCGGTAAAGCCGCTGGAGGGCGGCACGCTCACGAAGCAATTGCAGCGTGCGCGGACGCGAATCGATTCACCTGGTCTGCCGCCGCGGCCGCTCGCAGCTGACACAACCAGAAATCACGACGACTGGCCCGCGCGGCTGCTGCGACAGCTCGCATCTGAAGCTACCGATGCTCACGAAGGGGCGGCCGCGAGAGGCGGGTCGAACGCCGACTCTGGCATTGCGAACTGGACGCCTTCCTCCGCGAGCCGCCGGCGGTACTCCGTCCGAATGAACGGATCCTCCTCGTGGTACAGGATCGTCCGTCCACCTTCGTGAATCCCGAACAGGTTGCCGGCTTTGACGTCTTCGTCTTTTTCTTCAGCGATGCCCCAGCGTGCGTGCGGCCCGCCCCAGTAATTGATGACGCGCAGCGGCTCCTTGCCGATGCCGAAGTGCTGGTGAAACCACATGCCTCCGCCCGGCGCCGCGGCAACAAGACCGCCCGGCACGTACTCCAGTACGCGCACCTGGTCGCCGTGTCCGCCCTGCCACGGCCGCGGACCGAAATCAACCGGCCAGTTATAGGTGATGCCTTTGCCTCGCAAGCAGACGAGCACCGCACCCGACGAATGGTAGTGCGCTTTTGAGTAACGTCCGCTCGGGTATTCGGCGATGAAACCGCCGGTGCTCGCGTCCTGGATGAACCCGCTGAAGGTCGGCTGAATGCGCCGATAGCCGGGCGCACGCTGGTTATCCAGTGGCAGTTCGGCGTTCACGATATCCGGGAAGACGTTGGAGCGAATCGCGGCACGACCGCGTACCGGCTCCATCTCGAGCTCGGTGTTGATCTTGAAGAAGTCGTCGGTCATCTCGTACCGCTCTCGAAAATCCCAGTCGTTTTCGAAGATGAAGCGGTGGCTCTGGAACGTGTTGAACACGCCTGGAGCGTTATTGGCTGCCAGCAGGAGGGCCGGGCTGCTTGTGGCGTTGACGAGCCGGTAGCTGGCGTTGATCGGAATCATGAACAGCGTGCCGGGTTGCCATTCGAACACCTGCTTGTTCGAGTTCTCGTCTCCGCGCCAGACCTCGGTCGTGCCGCGGCCCTCGATCACGAGGAAGAACTCGTCGTAGATGTGTTTCTCGGGCTCGGTCGCGCCGGCGGAGGGGACTTCCAGCACGTACATACCCTTGGTGCCCTCGAGCCCGTCGAGATACAGAAATGCGCCGCGCGCGTCGCGGCGGCGCCAGGTGCCGAGCGTGACGTCGCGCGTGTCGCGCACGCCGATGCCGCGCAGGATGGGAATGCCCTGTTCTTCCATCCAGCGCTCGTACGGGCTGTGAGAGCGCTTGTAGACGAAGTAGCCAGCCGGCTTGTCGCCGCTCGGCTCGACCCATTTGCCGAATTGGTCCATAGCGTGCCTCTCAGGGTAGCGCGTGTGACCGATCGCGACCCGAAGTAAGATAGGTATGACCTGAGCTAACGGGAGCGCCCGCCGATGCTGAAGCAGGAAGACAACGAGCTGATCACGCGTGTCGGACCAGGCACGCCCATGGGCAACCTGATGCGCGAGTACTGGGTGCCCGCGCTGCTCGCGAGTGAGCTGCCGCACCCGGACTGTGACCCCGTACGGGTTCTTCTGCTAGGCGAGAAGCTGATCGGTTTTCGTGATTCCAACGGCCGACCGGGTCTGATCCAGAACAACTGTCCGCATCGCGGCGCGTCGCTGTTCTTTGGCCGCAACGAGGAGTGCGGGCTGCGGTGTGTGTACCACGGCTGGAAGTTCGACGTCGACGGCAACTGCATCGACATGCCGAACGAGCCGGCGGAATCGGACTTCAAGACGAAAGTCAAGGCGGTGACGTACCCGTGTCAGGAACGCGGCGGGATCATCTGGACGTACATGGGTGCGCGCACCAATCCCCCGCCCTTGCCGGATCTGGAACCCAACATGGTCGAAGGCGCCCAGGCGGTTGCATTTCAGCTGGAGAGCAACTGGCTGCAGATCCTCGAGGGTGATATCGACACCACACACGTCGGCTTCCTGCATTACGGCGGGCTCAGCCCAGATGACCAGCTCCCTGGCACGTTCTCCGAGTACCAGTTGCGCCAGAAACACGCGCATTTCGAAGTGATCGATACGCCAGGTGGAGTGGCCTATGGAGCGCGCCGGCCAGGCCCACCCGGTGAGCATTACTGGCGCATCGCACAGTTTTGCCTGCCCTTCTACACGTTCACGCCACCTGGCGTGCTCGGACTCAAGAAGAACAGTGGTGCGCGCGTGCCGATGGACGATGAACACACGATGACGTTCTTCATGAACGCCGGCGCGCGCCGCCAGCCGGCCTCCGGCGTGACCAATGCCGTCTGGCCCGAGTATCTACGCAACACCACCGATTGGTACGGACGCTTTCGTTTCAAGCCCAACCTCGACAACGACTTCCAGGTGGATCGCGATCTTCAGCGCACCGGTCGAGGTCCAGCCGGCTACACCGGCATCGAGAGTCTCTTGATGCAGGACGCGGCCATGACCACCAGCATGGGGCCGATCTTCGATCGATCGAAGGAACGACTCGGGTCGGCGGATGCGATGGTGATTCAGGTACGCCGGCGTCTGCTCAACGCCGTCAAAGCGCATATGGAACGCGGCGTAACGCCGCCAGGCGTGGACGATCCGAGTGTGTATCAGGTCCGCTCGGGTGGTGTGTTCTTGCCGGCCGACGCGGATTGGGTAGAGTCGACGCGCGAGCTGCGTAGGGCATTTGTCGAGCATCCCGAGCTCGATCCGATGCTCAACGGGCCGCTCTGAGCAAGCTTTTTCGATCACCCCGCGGGCTGTCACTCGATAAGCCAGCGCATCAACTTGCAAGTTGACAATCTGGACGTACCATCGCCAGCCCGCGCGCTGTCACTCGGACCCAGAGC
>JAFAPL010000933.1 GCA_019247135.1 Chloroflexota bacterium
GCGTTACTGGAGCAAGCGTTCTCGATTTACGAAGGTGACCTGTTCGACAGTGCGGCTGCTCCGCCATTTGGGTGGGCGCTCGACCCGCGCGATGACGGCACGAGCCTCCGACAGGAATACCGCAAGCAATTTGTTGACGTGTGCCGCAAGCTTGCAAAGCTCCACACCGTGCCCGGCGATGCGACCCACCTTCAACGTGCGGTCGAGCTGCACAGACGACTCACCCGAGAGGATCCGCTCGATGAGCGCGCCTAGCGTGGGTTGCTGAGCGTCCACGCAATGCGGCGCGATGCATCCACGCTCGATCGCGAGTGGCGACGAATGCAGGAGGCTTTTCGACTTGTGGACTCGACTCCAGGCGTCGACACACGTGAGCTGTATCGGAGCTTACAGGCAGAGGTCAATCGACGACAACCGCCACCATTCACAAGATAGCGACGTCTGCTCACGGCGCAGGTCGTCAATGGGTTGCCAGCACAGCTTGAATGCACCAGATCGCGGCCAGTTGGATCACAATGATTACGACCAGCATCAATAGGAACTTCGTCTTCTGCGTTTGATGGCGGAACAGCTCCATCCCGATGCAGCCGCCGAGCGATCCGCCAACTGCAATCAACGCGAAAAGCGTGCGTTCCCGCACTCGACTGCGACCAACTGTCGCAGCGACCTTGTCCCAGCCGAATACTGCCATCGTGACAAGGTTCAGACCAAAGTAGATGAAGAAGATGTACGTGAACAGTGCAGTGCAGACCCGTCTTGTGGCACGACAGTCCCCGAGGTATGGAAGCACGCCTGTCAATTCAGGTTGCCACGTGTTTCGAGCCCACGCAGCCCCGTAAGTGCGAGCGCGTGGATAGGGCGACCTCAGATCAGGCACCCCGCCGGGTGAGCATTGCATGAATGACTCCGCTGGCTGTTGAAGACGGCGGCCCAAACAGCGGGTCGCATTCACGCAATCGACGCGGCTGGCGCGATAATTCCGGACCCGATCAGCGGGCGATGCGTACCATTCGGCGATAGCTCTGCGCATCCCGGTGCTGCGCGCGTCAATGCTGCGCGTCGCTCTCCCCTCGATTGCGCACGATCCGGGCTCGGCGAGCCTGCGCCGTGGGGTTCGCGCCGCGGTCGTCGTGCCATTGCTGCTTGGTTCAGCAACACTGATCGCGGTCACGATGTTCTGGTCTTCGGTGCAATGTGGTTGCTGGTCTTTGCTGATTTCGGCGGTAATACCGGTTCGCGCGTGAGCGCGTATGTGCTGGCCACGCTGGCGGGACTGCCGCTGGATCGTGCTTGGTACGTTTGCCTCGGCGAATGTCTGGCTGGCCGTCGTTGCGGCTGCGCTCGTTGGATTCGTCTTGTCGGGCCTGGGAGTTCTCGGCTGGTACTTCCTGAGCGCACAGACGGCGTCGATGCTGGCGTTGATCCTGGCAGTCACCAACGTTGCCTCGCTGGATACCACAGCACGGCTGGGATCGCTTGGCTGCTGGCCGGCGGTGTCGCGGTGATCGCAGGGTGGCTGCTTTGGCCACGCTCCAGCCGCGTGGCATTGCGCGGCATCGCCGCTTCGGTCGTGCGTCGGTCGCGACAGCTATTGCTCCACCGGAGCAATGTGCGCAACTGCAGCAGGCGGCTCGCGACCAATCGGCCCATCTGCGACGTGGGTTCGTCCTCGCGCAGCGTCGACCATCCGGAGCAACGCGCCCGACCGGGCGTGGCAGAACTAGCGACAGAGCTCGATCGTGCGCTCGCCTTCGCCGCGTTGGCAGCAGGTGCACAGTCCACCGCAGCTACGAGAGAAGCAGCCGCGCTCCGCATGACCGTTGTGCGCGCGCTGGAGACCAGCGCATCGCTCCTGGAGGGCGGAAGCGACACTCACGACATCGATCCCGTGATCACAGCTCGCGATGCATACCGCGATGCGCTTGACCGCTGGGCGGCGGAACAATTATCCGCCGGCACGCGACCGGATACCGAGCTGGATGAACTGATGGGCGCGCATCCACTCCGGTTGATGTCAATGATGGCGCTAGCAATTCCCCAGAATGCGGATGTCGTTGCTGAGGTGCCAAGCACCGGCTCCGCACCCGAGCCCAGCCGTCGTCGCGTGTGGAGCACGTTCCGTGAGGAGCTCGCGCCATCGTCGATCTGGCTGCGCAACAGTCTGCGCACGGGTCTCGGGGTTGCGGTTGCTGTCTTTGTCGCACGTTCGCTGGCCGTACCCTTCGCGTTCTGGGTGGTTCTGGGGACCCTCTCCGCACTACGCGGCAACGTCTCGGCAAGCGGCCGGAGCGCGCTTCTGGCGGTCAGTGCAACGGCACTTGGAGTACTGATCGCGGTGCAGTTCGTAGGTGTAACTGGAGCGATCCCGTGGCTGTGGTGGGTGGTGCTGCCATGACTCGTGTTTCTGGCGGCCTATACTCCCGCGGCCGTCAACTTCGTCGTCGGTCACCGCGCCGCCTGACTGGCAGATCGGACTCGTGCGTCTGGAGGACCCCGGGTTCGGCGTGGCAATCAGCGCAGTGGTTGGCCTGCTGTTGTGGCCACGTGGCGCCCAGGGTCAGCTCCGCTCGGCACTGGCGGACCTTTATGACGCGACCGCGAGCTCGCTCTCGTCCGCTTTCGGCGGATGCTCACCCATACCGATGAACCATCCGCAGACGTGAGCGCCTCGAACCGAATCGCGCGCACCGAACTGATCCGTGCGCAGGAAGTGTTCGAGCAGTTTCTGAACGAGCGAAGGCGGCAAGGACCTACTGTCGATATTTGGGCCACGCTGCTGAGCCGTGGCAAAGCCACTCTGTTGATCGGCGACGTCCTGGATTGGCTGTTTGAACACGGCTATTCGGCGGCGAATGGCGGTGCGCCTGCCGCCACCTTGGCCACGCTGGTGGATAGCGCTGTCGCGAATATTGTCCGGCTCGCCGAGGAAATTCGCAGTGGACATCGATTACGGGTGGCCGGTCCGCCGGACGCGTCGGGCCAGCTGCGGAGTGCGGCACTGGTGAGCCTGTCACAACCACGCATAGCAGGCTCTCCGGAGGCCTACGCTCGGCTATCGCGGTGGTCTCGGTGGCCGACTGGTTGCAGCAGCTAGAAGCGCTGCTGTACGACATGGAGGTCTTAGCTACCGGAACGCTGCCGGCGAGCTCCGGGCGCTGGTGGCGGTAATTTGCCACCATTTGCACCTGCCTGGGCAGACAAACCCAATTCTGAGGCAAGTGTCCCAGGACTCGACCGACTGTCACGCGCGCGACGCACAGGCCAGCGCGGGCGGAAT
>JAFAPL010001014.1 GCA_019247135.1 Chloroflexota bacterium
ACGTCCATGCGTGAGCTGACGTTCACCGAGGCCGCGCGCGAAGGCCTCGCCGAGGAGATGGAACGCGATCCGATGGTGTTCGTGGTCGGCGAAGGCATTGGCGCGCGCGGCGGGAATTTCGCGACCACAGTAGGCTTGTTCGAGCGCTTCGGACCGGAGCGACTGCGCGACACGCCCATCGCGGAGCGCGGCTTCACCGGCCTCTGCACCGGCGCCGCTATGGGCGGTGCGCGACCAGTGGTCGATTACATGTTCTTCGACTTCGCCCTGGATGCGCTCGGCGAGATCATCAACCAGACGTCCAAGATCCAGTACATGAGTGACGGACGGCTGAAAATGCCGATCGTCCTGCGAGGATGTGTTGGCGTCGGCTCATCCGCGGCAACGCACCACTCCGGCAGCTATTACTCGCTCTTTGCACACGTGCCCGGGCTGCGCGTCGTAGCACCAACCACACCGCGCGACGCCAAAGGCCTCCTCAAGACCGCGATCCGCAGCGACGACCCGGTTGTCTTCATGGAGCATCGTGGACTTCTGTCGCTTCGCGGACCCGTACCAGAGGCGGATGCCGACGAATTGATTCCGTTTGGCTCCGCAAACGTGCGGCGTACGGGCACTGACGTGACGGTCGTGGGTATCTCGCACATGGCAAATCGCGCACTGCAGGCGGCCGAAGAGCTTTCCAGCGACGGGATCTCGGTTGAATTGATCGATCCGCGTTCGCTGGCGCCGCTGGACATCGACTGCATCCTCGCGTCCGTCGCCAGGACTGGTCGCCTGCTGGTCGTCGATGAAGACTACGCCGCGTGCGGTATGGGCGCGGAGATCGCCGCGCAGGTCGCCGATCGCGGCTTCGATGACCTGGACGCGCCCGTCCGCCGCCTCAACAGCCTCCCCGCTCCGGTCCCCTACAGTCCACCGCTTGAAGCCGCGCTGGTGCCGAACCCCGCCAGCATCGCCGAAGCGATCCGCGCGCTGCTCGCCGAGTAGCCGTCAGGCTTGCGCCGCGGCATAACTGGCGAGTACGCGCTGATAGCTACCCTCGAGATGCTGTTCGATGGCGCGTACCGCGCGCCGTTCGTCCCGAGCACGGATCAAATAGGCCAGCTCGAGGTGCCCCATGTAGGTGTCCTCGCGGAAATCCGGGCCCGCCACGTTGCGTCCTAGCAACAACACGTACACCTGCGACCGAATCGAGCGCCACGCGGCATATAACCGCTCGTGGTGCGCAGCACGGTAAATCGCATCGTGAAACCGCACATCCTGGTCCGCCGCCTGCTGTTCCGTCAGCGGCTGATCGGATTCGGCTCCGCGAAACTCATGCAGCACCGCGTCCATGACAGCGAAATCCACCTCTGTCCCATGCTGCACCGTGCGCGCGACCGCCAGCCGCTCCAGGGCCAGTCGGAGGCTGTACACCTCCTCCAGATCCGCGCGCGACAACCGCGCGACGACCGCGCCTCGATTGCGCCGCAGCAGCACCAGCCCTTCTTGCTCGAGCTGCAACAGGGCTTCGCGCACCGGACCGCGACTGACCTCGTGCCGTCCTGCGATGTCCACCTCACGCAGCCGCTCGCCAGGTGTAAAGTCGCCTCGCAGAATCGCCTCCCGCAAGCGCTCGCGGATGGCCGCCGCCAGTGGCACATTATCGGTTGCGATATTCATCCACGCGCCCCGGCCGGCAACAGCCCATACTGATGCAACACTCGCTTGATGTCCGCGGTATCCTGGTCGCCAACAGGCTGCCACGGCTCGGCGGGAATTCCACTCGCCAGCCCGAGCATGGCGCACGCACGATACAGGCCGGCAATCCCGCTCGATGCATAGACATCTGCGAGGCGCACCACGTCAAGATGCAGTCCCTTGCAGGTCGCCACGTCACCGCGGCGTGCCGCTTGCACCAGGTCCACCATCACGTTTGGGGCCACGTTGGCCAGGCCCGGGATCAGTCCGTCCGCGCCGAGCAGCATGCTCGCACTGGCCGCGTGCTCACTGCCTTGCAACACGCGAAAATCCGGCCGAGCGTGCTTCAGCGTGAGAAGACGTTGAAAGTAGGGCAGATCGCCCCAGGAGTCCTTGATGCCCAGCACACGCGACTCTGAAGCCAGCGCCTGCACGGTCGAGAATGCCAGTGGGGTGTGCGTACACTGCGGAATGTTGTAGAGCACGACCGGCAGCCCGGTCGCGCCCAGAGCAGCTTCGATGTGCCGCTGCTGGTCGGCCGCACTCACCGGCAAGTAGTACGGCGAGCCGACCACGAGCGCGTCCGCACCAGCGTCTTCGGCCTGCCGCGCCGCTTCT
>JAFAPL010001116.1 GCA_019247135.1 Chloroflexota bacterium
CTCGACGCCGGTACCGCCAATGCCGACCTGGTACGCGCGCGTCAGCTCTGCCCGCAACTCGCGATCGGTCGAACGATCGGCTCGGGGCACTTTAGTCCGCTCGAGGTCCCCCAGCAGGTAAACCCGATGCTCGAACGGTTTGTGACCATGCGGGTCGATCGCTGACCAGGTCCTTGCGCTGCTGGTGACGGCTTTCAGCGTTGGGCTGGCTCGTCCTGAGCGGGATATCGTTCGGCAGGAGGTATGGGAAAGCTCATCACCTGACCACGGTGCCGTGAAGGATTTCTTGAGCCCCCAGCGATGGGCAGCGAGCGCAGGCCTAGGCAGCTCGATCGTCCCGGCTCGGCCGGGGACGCCACGGCCGGCCGGCGATCGTCTAGCTGGGTGCGGGCCCCTGCACGCACTGTGGCCGAGGGGACGAAGGCGTCTCGGTGTGTGGCTGGGCTGGGGACGGGGCGCGGGGCTGGTGTTCGCTCTTTCCTGCGCCGCGTACGGGCTGCTCTCGGTCTCAGCCGTTCATCCACCGTTTCATCCCGTCCGCGCCCTGGACTACTTCGACCTGAAGGTCTACCGCGGCGGAGCGCAGTCGATCCTGCATGGCGCACCGCTGTACGAGACCAAAATCATGGGCTTCTACTTCACTTATCCGCCGCTCGCCGCGGTCGCCTTCCTTCCCTTGGCCGCCGTTTCCCTCACCATCGATGAGATTGTCGTCACGGCCGTCAACGGTGCGGCACTCATCGCGCTGCTGTGGTGCGCGTTGCGACTGCCCTCATCACGGTCACTGCCCAGCCAGGAGCACCCGGCGCCCCGGGACGCCAGCGCGTGGCCTCTGGTTGTCTTCGCAGCAGCGGCGCTGCTTTGGCTCGAGCCAGTGACCACCGCGTTGGCGTACGGCCAGATCGATCTCGTGCTCGCGGCGCTCGTCGTTTACGACCTGAGCCGCGCTGACTGCGCTCGAACCAAAGGGGCCGTCATCGGTTTCGCCGCCGGGGTGAAGCTTACCCCGTTGATCTTTGTGCCTTACCTGATGCTTACTCGGCGCTGGCGGGCGGCGTCGCTCGCGTCAGCCGTGTTCGGAGCGACGGTCGCCCTGGGCTATGCGCTTCTGCCGTCGGACTCAGTCCGATACTGGAGTGGGCTGTTTCTCGACTCCTCACGCGTCAGTCTCCCCAATGCCGGCGCGGCGCCCGCCAACCAGTCGCTACGGGGCGCGATCCTTCGCCTGGCGCCCGCGTCGGGCATCGATCCGATATGGATCCTCGCGGCTGCGACGGTGGCAGCAGTCGGACTTTCTCTGGCGGTGCTGGCCAGCCGCCGTGGCGACGAGGCGACGGGCTTTTCGATCTGTGCCCTCACCGGTCTGCTGGTCTCGCCCGTCTCCTGGACGCACCACTGGGTGCTCGTCGTTCCCGCGCTCCTTCTGCTCGGCCACTCGGCGTACCAGAGGCGCTCCAGGCTGAGCCTCGCCGCGCTCGCGGCGATCGTGTTGCTCGGCTGCACGTATCCGACCTGGTTGGTCGCCCAGCGCCAGGCTCGGGGGGTCCATCTCACGCCGGCGGAGCTGGTCGCCGCCGATCCCTATGTGATCATCGGTCTCGCCGCGCTCGGCCTCGGCGCCCTCGCCCAGTCCCGGCTTCTCCGCCCTCGGGACACGCCAGTCTGATCCGAGGAAACGCGGTGATCGAGCCCGGTGTGTCAACCCATGGCGTCGGTGGGCAGCCCCACAAGCTCGGAGCTGCGCGCCCACAGCCCCTGGGCGAGCTCAGCATCTTGAGCCTGCGCGCTCGGCGCCAGCACCTTTTCGTCCTGCACATACTGGCCGGTGAGGCGCGCGGCGTCAGGCGAGAGTGCGAGCCACACCAGCGAACGAGCGCCGCGCTCCGGCGAGCGGAAAAACGGCGAGCCAAGCGTGGTCAGAAGCTTCCAGATCCCCGTCTCGTTCTTGCCGAAACCGGTGCGGACCACGCCAGGGTGAAAGCAGTTGGCGCGGAGCTCCGGAGCTCGATGGGCAAGTTCGCGCGTGAAGAGGATGTTGCACAGCTTCGAGGTGCCGTATGTGCGCATGGCGCCGTAACCGTGCTCGGATTGCAGGTCGTTCAGATCCAGCCGACCGGACTGGTGGGCATCGGACGCGGTGGTCACGACGCGAGCGCCGTGCAGGCGATCGCGCAGGAGGTTGGTCAGAAGAAACGGCGCAAGGTGGTTGAGCGCGAAGGTCCGTTCGAGGCCCTCCGCGGTGACCTTGCGCGAAGCGAACAGCGCCCCGGCATTGTTGGCCAGGACGTCGATGTGCTCGTATCGTTCGCGGA
>JAFAPL010000789.1 GCA_019247135.1 Chloroflexota bacterium
CACGTCACGACCGAGCAGCAAACCCGCGACCCACCCGCCAATGATCGCGCCGATGATGCCGCACAGGATGTCGCCCCAGAAGCCGTAGCCGCCTTTGGTGATGAACCCGGCAATCCAGCCCGCGAGGGCACCCAGAATGATCCAGCCGATGATGCTCATGTCTCTCCTATCCTGCGCCGGATGTGGAAATCGGTCAATCGGCTGATCGGGCGGGTACCGTCTCCCGCGTGAAAGTCGAGTCGTTTGCGCTCGAGCGCTGGATGACGCGGCACGAGATGCACGTCACGTATGACATTGCCGAAAGTGGTATCTGTCCGCTCCGCATGGCCGATCTCCTGACCTGGGAGGGCGAGACGGGTGACGGAGCGCTCGATGCGTTGTTGAACCTGCCGCTCGGGTACAGCGAAGCGCGCGGGTCAGAGGCGCTGCGATCAGCCATTGCGGCGACGTATCGGAACTGTGGGCCGGACAACGTCCTGGTCACCACCGGCGCGATCGAAGCCAACTACCTCCTGTTCAATGTGCTGCTCGAGGCCGGTGACCACGTCATCGCGCCGTTTCCCGCGTATCAGCAACTCTACAGCGTGCCACGCGCGATCGGTTGCGACGTTTCACTCTGGGAGGTCGGCCCGGCAACGGACTATCAGTTTGACGTGGACGCGCTCGAGCGCCTGGTCCGACCGACGACGCGGCTGATCGTGGTGAACACGCCGCACAATCCGACGGGCGCGATGCTGTCGCCAGCGGAGGTAGAGCGCGTGTACGCGCTCGCGGAGTCAGTCGGAGCGATGGTGCTGGGCGACGAAGCCTATCGCTGGTTGACGGTGCCTGGGGGTGTGCCGTTTGCGCGGCCGATGGTTGAGCACGGGCGATCTGGCGTGAGTGTCGGGACGGTGTCGAAACCGTTTGGGCTGCCCGGGCTACGTATCGGCTGGATGGCCGGCCCGCCGGAGCTGATCGCCGCCTGCTGGGCGGCGCGCGACTACGTTTCGCTCAGTCCGGGCAAACTCAACGACGCGTTGGCGGTGCTCGCGTTCAAGCACCTTGACCGGGTGGTCGACCGCAATGCGGGGATCATCGAAGCAAACCTCCGCGCGGCCCAGGACTGGATCGCCGCGCACTCGGACATCCTGACGTGGACTCCGCCACGCGGCGGCCTGCTCGCGCTGTTGCGTTACGACCTGCCGATCGAGTCGCTGGAGCTAGCGGATCTGCTGGCGACCGAGTACAGCGTGATGCTCGCGCCCGGCTCGGCGTTCGGACTCGAACGGCACTTGCGCATTGGCATAGGCCAGGATCCACCCGTGTTCCGCGCGGGCCTGGCCGCCGCGGGCCGCGCATTCCAGAGCCTCCGCACGCGTTAGCGTGCGCGGCGAAACGCCATTTTGGTGACAGCGCGCGGGCTGGCGCTGTTGAATGCCGATTGTTCAACTTGCCAGTTGATTGGCTCTGGCTTCGGCAGAGCGATCGCCGCGGCCGCCCAGCGATGTGTTAGACCAGCGCGGGTTCTTTGTATTCGCCGTACACGCGACGGAGGGTGTTGCACATGTCGCCGAGGGTGGCGTACGCGCGGACGGCGTCCATCAGAAACGGCATCAGGTTTTCACGTCCGTCTCGCGCGGCGTTCTCCAGGCGCTGCAAGGCCGAAGCGAGTGCGGATTGATCGCGCTCGCGGCGGACTCGCCGCAAGCGCTCCAGATGACGTTCTTCACTTTCGCGCGTGATGACGTGCAGCGGGATGGAGATCGGCTCGTCATTCCCCTGCACAAAGTCGTTCACTCCGACGACCGTCCGCTGATGCGAGTCGACCTCTTGCTGATAGCGGTAGGCGGAGTCCGCGATTTCTCGCTGTGGGAACCCGCGCTCGATGGCCGACAGCATCCCACCTATTTCGTCGATTCGACGGAAATAGTCGAAGCATCCGGTCTCCATGTGATCGGTCAACGCTTCGATGGCATAGCTTCCACCGAGTGGATCCACGGTGTTGGCGACGCCGCTTTCGTACGCGATGATCTGCTGTGTCCGGAGCGCGATACGGACTGCTTTTTCGGATGGGAGCGCCATCGCCTCGTCCATGCTATTGGTGTGCAGGGACTGCGTGCCGCCGAGCACCGCGGCGAGCGCCTGGATGGTGGTACGCACGATGTTGTTCTCCGGCTGCTCCACAAAGAGGCTGACGCCAGCCGTTTGACAGTGGAAGCGGCACCACAGGGAACGCTCGTTGCGTGCGCCGAACCGCTCGCGCATGACCCTTGCCCATACCCGGCGCGCGGCACGGAGTTTGGCGATCTCTTCCAGAAAATCGTTGTGGATGTCGAAGAAAAACGACAGCCGGGGTGCGAACGTGTCGACGTCCAATCCAGCCTCGACGGCTGACTGGACGTACTGAATCCCGTCCGCCAGAGTGAACGCCAGCTCCTGGAGTGCGGTGGCGCCGGCTTCGCGGATGTGATATCCGCTGATGGAGATGGTGTTCCAGCGCGGCACGTGGCGCGCGCCGAAGTCGAAGGTGTCCACCACGAGCTTCATGCTCGGGCGCGGCGGATAGATGTACTCCTTCTGCGCGATGTATTCCTTCAGGATGTCGTTCTGAGTGGTGCCGGACAGCTTGTCGAGCGGGATGCCACGTTTTTCGGCATTCACCAGGTACATCGCCCAGATCATGGGCGCCGGACTGTTGATGGTCATGGACGTGGTGATCTCGTCGAGCGGGATGCCGTCGAACAGGATCTCCATGTCGGCCAGGGACGACACGGCGAC
>JAFAPL010000813.1 GCA_019247135.1 Chloroflexota bacterium
GCGGAACGCCAGATAGTCGTAGCTTTCGTCGTAATACGATTGCGGGGTCCACTCACCGCGCATAGAGCGAAACTTGTGGCCCGGACGATGAAAGTCGTCGATGGACGCGCGCACCACAGGCCTGTGCAACGTGGACTGCACCATCTCAGCCAGCGTATCTGCCAGTGTGGTCTTGCCCGCGGCCGAGCGGCCGTCCAGCCCAACGCGCGTCGGATGTCCGAGTTCGAGGCTGGCAATCCAGTCGGCGATCGGCCGCAACTCGCGCACCGGGTATGACCATAGCTCAGTAGTGATCTGTTAGCCAAACGGGTGCGATAGGCTGATCTCGGATAGGGTTCATGCATCGCGAAAAGTCACGCCCGCTGAGTGACCTTGAGCTGCTGGAAATCGAGATGGATCTGCTGTGGGGATCCGACGCGGGTCCCGAGTTCGTCCTTGCTTGCGCACGAGACGGCATGCGCGCGCGGATCGGCAAACAGCTTCCCCAGGACGTTGCACGCATGCTGAGTGCGGACCTCGAGAGCAACGCAACACCCCGTGAGGATCCGTCCGCTCCGCCAGCGCAACTCGAACACTGCCGCGTGTTGCTGGAGGACGCGCTTGGCGCCGCGGTGCGAGTCGCTCCTACCTCGGGGCCCAGCTACCTGATCGAGCCCGGTATAAGTTTTCGCAGCAGCGCGCAACTGATCAGATCCGACACTGGTGATCCGAGGCAATTGCGAGCGGCCGACCCGGGCAACTGGGGTGCGGACGAGTGGCAGGACCTGCTTGACGGCCGCCTCGGACCGTGGGTCATGGCCAGGCAGGGCGAGCGAGTCATTTCGATCTGCCACACGCCGGTGGCAAATGCCCATGCTGCTGAGGCGGGTACCTGGACACACCCGGATTTTCGGGGCCAGGGTCACGCGGCGGCGACAACAGCGGAATGGGCCGCGCTGATGCGCGCAAGTGGAAGAGTGCTGTTCTACAGCACCTCGCGAACGAATCGGTCCTCGCAACGCGTTGCCGCTCGGCTCGGTCTGCGGCGGATCGGGTGCCTCTGGCAGCTCCGATCGATGCGCAGCACCGCCGGCTGGGCGGATCCGCGTGTACGCGCCGGACGATCGACAATCGAAGGAAGCGGATTGTACGCCTCGGAACCAATCGCGGCCGGCGAAGTGGTCTTCACGTGGGGCGGTGGAACCATCATCTCTGACGCGGAGTTGCGCGACATTGTCGCGCCCGGCCGACGCTATAGCAGCGTGGGCATAGGCGAAGACCAGAACATCCTGTGGAGCGCGGATGACCCAGACGCCGGCGGACCCGGCGGCGCCAATCACTCGTGTGATTCGAATTTGTGGATGCTGGATGCGCGTACTGTGGGCGCGCGCCGCGACATTAGCGCTCACGAAGAGCTCACACTCGATTACGCACTATTCAGTGTTGCACCCGAATGGCGCATGGAGTGCCACTGTGGCAGCACCCGTTGCCGCGGAGTCGTGACCGGCGCCGATTGGCGTCGCCCAGAGCTCCAGGGGCGCTACGCGGGGCATTTCTCGCCCTTCATCAACGCGCGCATTGCGAAGCTGCATCGGGCGTAGTCCGTTAACATAAAACACCGTATGGTGATTGGCCTGGTCCGGCCACATGCAGGTGAGGTCCTCCACTTCTCCGAGGATCCCTCGATCACGGTCTTCAGGCCGCACGTCGCAGCCACCGCGCATGAGGCTGTGCCATATGTTTGGGCAGTTGACTTCGACCAGGCGCCCAGCTACTGGTTTCCGCGCGACTGCCCGCGCGTGCTGACGTGGGCATCCGCAAGTACCACGTCGCTCGATCGCGCCCGCTTGCTGGGCACTTCTCCGCGCGTGCACGCGATTGAATACACCTGGCTCGACAGGCTGCTGTCGACCATCCTCTACGCCTATCGGTTCGACAAGTCGCAGTTCATACCCTACGGCACTCCAGAGCCGCACGCGTACGTCTCGACAGCGACGGTTCGTCCGCTCCATCCGCCGGAGCAAGTCGGACCTTTGCTGGACGCACATGCAGCGGCAGGAATCGAACTCCGCCTGTTGCGCAGCCTGTGGCCGTACTGGACGGAGGTTACGCGGAGCACCCTTGGCTTCAGCGGCATCCGGCTTTGTAACGCCCGACCAGAGGAAGTCACCTGAGGGCATGGCCCGGCGGTAGACAACGGAAGAAACTGGCGCGTTCTATTCGCGCGTAGCCCCGCGCTATGCCGAAGAAGGGCCGCCGTACTTCGCGATCGCTGGCCGCCGGCTGGTGGAGGTCGCTCAGGTACAGCCCGGTGACGTTATCCTGGACCTCGGTACGGGACGTGGTGCGGTTCTGTTGCCCGCCGCACGCCGGGTTGGCCCCTGTGGTCGGGCCATTGGTGTCGACATCGCGACGGAAATGCTGGCCTACACGCGCCGAACTGTCGAATCCGAACAGTTGGCGCACGCGCTACACTTCGCGCCCGCGCAGTTCACCCACGTCCTTTCCAGCCTTTCGGTGTTCTTCTTCCCCGAGCTTCCCGCCGTCCAGGGGCTATCCGCGCATACGGCAGCCAGGCGTCCTGGGCGGATTGCTTGAAGTTGCCGGCTTTACAGATGTGGTGGAGCGGGAGGAGCCAACGGAGATCTGGTACGCCTCACCCGAGGCGTGGTGGGCTTCATTGTGGACGCACGGCTCACGTCGGCCGTTGGAGCGCATGGCGCCCGAACTCCTCGCGCGGATAAAAGCCGAATCACTTCAGCGCGCTCGCGAGCTCAGCGAGGCGCCAGGCGTGCTGGAGCGCATCCAACTGGTGTACGTGCATGCGCGCACAGGCGCTGGATTGCTCACGTTGCCCGAATTGATCACGCGGCCACCGGTCACGGTGCGGTCCAGTGGCCAGTGTGTATGTCCAACACAAATCAGGTCCGCTGCCGCGTTTGCGACTTGGTCGGCGAGGTCGGCGTCCGAGAGCCGCGGGTGGATTCCGAGCCCATCGTTCTGGCCGGGCGCGACGTGGACCGCGAGGAGGCGCGTCCCATCGGGGAGATCGAAACGCTGTTCCAGCGGAAGCGCGGCCAGCCAGTCGAACCAGCCGCCGGCTGCAATGACGCCCTGGATCCAGGCAAAGGAATGGGCAACCTCGACAATCCGCGAAACGAGCCGTGGATCGGCCTGCACGTCCGCAACGCTCGGATACGGTCGCTCACCGGTGACTACGTATCGATCGGTGTTGCCCTGCACGCAGCACACATTCGGCAGAGCCGCGATGCGCTCGAGCACGCCTATCGAGTCGTACCCGATGGCCACGAGGTCGCCGAGGAGGAGAAAGAGATCGGCGCCGCCCGTGGACTGGACGTCACGGAGAACGGCCTCGAGCGCAATTGGATTGCCATGGATATCGGACAGCA
>JAFAPL010000327.1 GCA_019247135.1 Chloroflexota bacterium
CCCGAGCGGGGCGAGGACGCGGCCGACGTGCTCAGGCTGCTCGACGAGGTCGGCTCACCGGCCACGGTTGCGTCCGCTGGCGGTCGATATTTCGGATTCGTGATCGGCAGTAGCCTGCCGGCGACGGTAGCCGCGAGCTGGCTGGCGACGGCCTGGGACCAGAATGCCGGGCTCGTAGCGGCATCTCCTGTCGCCGCCGCGCTCGAGGGAGTCGCGCTGCGCTGGTTGCTCGACCTGCTTCGGCTGCCGCCCGGCTCGGCCGGCGCGTTCGTCACGGGCGCCACCATGGCGAACTTCACCGCCCTGGCGGCTGCGCGTCACGCCGTCCTGTCGCGAATCGGATGGGACGTCGAAGAGGACGGGCTGATCAGTGCGCCGAAGGTGCGCGTGATCGTTGGCGCCGAGGCGCACGCGACGCTTGGCAAATCCCTTTCCATGCTGGGCCTTGGTCGCAAGCGGGTGGAAGTCGTCGAGACAGACCGGCAAGGCCGCATGCGAGCGTCAGCTCTGCCGCGTATCGATGGCCCGACGATCATCTGTTTGCAGGCCGGCAACGTGAACTCGGGGGCGTTCGACCCGGCGCGTGAGATCATCGAGCGCGCGCACACGGCGGGTGCGTGGGTACACGTGGACGGTGCGTTCGGGTTATGGGCGTCGGTAGCTCCTGGGCGCGCGGCGTTGGTGGATGGCTTCGGCAATGCCGATTCGTGGGCAACTGATGCGCACAAATGGTTGAACGTGCCCTACGACAGTGGCCTGGCGTTCGTGCGTGAGCCCGCGGCGTTACGTGCGGCGATGTCGCAGAGCGCCGCGTACTACATCGCCGGCGAGCAGCGCGAGCCGATGTACTACACGCCCGAGACATCGCGGCGCGCGCGTGGCGTCGAGGTGTGGGCCGCCCTCAGATCCCTGGGCCGACAAGGGCTGGCGGACCTCGTCGAGCGTACCTGCCAGCACGCGGCGCGCTTTGCGCTCGGCCTGCGAGAGGCCGGCTTCGAAGTGCTGAACGACGTGGTCCTCAACCAGGTACTGGTTTCGTTCGGGTCGGACGAGCTGACGCGGCGCGTGATCGCCGAGGTGCAGCGAGACGGTACCTGCTGGTGCGGGGGCACAGTGTGGCGTGGCCGGGCGGCGATGCGGATCAGCGTGTCCTCGTGGGCCACGACCGCCGAAGACGTCGAGCAGAGTCTGGAGGCGATCGTGCGGGTCGCGCGCGGGGTTGCGAGCTAGGGCCGCGGCCGAAAGCCCCTGTTCTAATTGCGTTCAGCGGCCGCGGCCCTAGGCAACGCAGTCAGAAGAAGTTCGGCCGACTGCGACTTGTGCCGACAGCGGGCTTGTCGGCCGACCTTCTAGATGGCTGTTGCGCCGCCGTCGACCGCGATCACCTGACCCGTGATGAAGGCCGAGGCATCAGACGCGAAGAGCAGCGCCACGCCCTTCAGGTCCTGGTCGTTGCCGAGGCGACGCAGCGGCGTCCCGCGCACGATGCGATCGGCAGCGCGATCGAGGGTGGCGGCGGTCATCTTCGTCGGAAAGAACCCGGGGCAGATGCAGTTGACCGTGATGTTGTGCTCGGCCAGCGCCGCCGCGAGCGCGCGCGTGAAGTTCACCACCGCGCCTTTGCTCGTGTTGTAGGGCAGCGTCGGCATCAGCTCGGGATCACTGCCGCGCAAGCCAGCGACGGAGGCGATGTTGATGATCCGGCCGCCTTGCTTGCGCTCGATCATGTGAAGCCCGACCTGCCGACTCACGAAGTAGGTCCCGTCAACATTGACTCGGATGACTTTGTCCCAGGCCGCCAGCGGCAATTCTTCAAATGGCGCACCCCACGTCGCGCCAGCGTTGTTCACCAAGATGTCGATTTTCCCGAACCGCTCGAGCACGTTCGTTACGGCCGACTCCACCTGTGCGAACTGGGAAATATCGCAGGCGGCGGACATCGCCGTGATGCCTTGCTGCTGAAGGTCGGCTACTGCTTCTGCCAGGCCTGCTTCGCGGCGCGCAGTGATGGCCACGGCCGCGCCGGCTTCGCCCAGCCCGCGAGCAATCTGCAGGCCGAGGCCGCGCGAGCCGCCCGTCACGAGAGCAACGCGGCCGTCCAGACGAAACGTGTCGAGCACGCTCATCGCGTCGTGCAGTGTAGTTCGGTGAGCTCCGCCGCGACGGTGCGTGCAATGCGAGTTTTGAAATCGGCGAGATCAACCGGGTGGCCGAGGATGACTGCCGCGCACGTGACTCCGAGCTCGGCGATGCCGCACGGATTGATCAGCTGAAAATACGACAGGTCCGGCTGCAAGTTGATGGCGAAGCCGTGCAGCGTGACGCCGTGGCGCTGCGCGACACCGATGGCGGCGATCTTGCCACCATCGGTCCACACGCCAACGTGACCTTCGTCGATGCGTGCCTGTATTCCGATTTCCTGCAACGCTGCAACGATCGCAAGCTCGAGCGCACGCACATAACACGGGACCGTGAGTCCGCGGGGGCGCAGCTTCACGATGGGGTAGCCGACGAGCTGCCCGGGCCCGTGATAGGTGACGAGCCCGCCGCGGGTGGCCCGCTCCAGCTGGATACCGCGCTGCGTCAGC
>JAFAPL010000461.1 GCA_019247135.1 Chloroflexota bacterium
AGGCCATGGCAGCGGTGAAGTCGGCGCCCTCGCGGAAGATCGCACGGGCCAACGCCACGGCGGCATACGAGCAGGACGAGGAGGCGGCCCCCAGGCCGCAGGCGACGGCCAGCGTGCGGGGCGCGTGGTCCGGCAGCAGGCGCACCATCTCCTGCTTCGACACGACCGCCTCGACCAGGCCGGACAGGGTGAAGCCCAGGACCAGCGCCCAGGCGATCTGCCAGGCCCGGGCCCAGGGCGCGCAGGACGGCGTCGATCACCGACCCGAGCATCCGGTGATTATCTCGCCGCCACCAGGCCACCGCTGCGACCCCCGACCCGCCTGCTTGCCCGCCAGCTTCGGTAACCAGGTGGGTCCGCGAGGCGTGTGGTAGGCTGGGGCCGCCCGGGACCGGCCCTGCCGCGGAGGACGGGAGGGGACTCTGTGCCGACCGCGTCCACGTTCGCCACCTTGCTACGCCAGCACCGCCTGGCCATCGGGCTGACCCAGGAGGGGCTGGCCGAGCGGGCCGGGCTGAGTGTGCACGGCGTCCAGAAGCTGGAGCGCGGGGCCACCCACCCCTATCGCGACACCGCGCAGCGGTTGGCGAGCGCGCTCGCCCTGGCGCCCGACGACCGCGATCGGTTCCTTGACGCGGTCCACCCCCTCCGACGTCGACGGGCCGAGCCGCGCCAGGTCGGCAACACTCCTCTCGGCGCCACCCTGCCGTCGCCGCTGACCAGCCTCATCGGCCGGGACCACGACGTGAGGATGCTCTCGGAGCTCCTGGCAAGCGCCCGCCTGGTGACGCTCACGGGCGCCGGTGGTGTGGGTAAGACGCGCCTGGCGCTGGCGGTCGCCGCTCGGCTGGCCGACCGGTACGCCGACGGCGTGGCCTTCGTCGACCTGGCGCCGCTGCGTGACGAGCGGTTGGTGGCGGCCACGATCGCCTGGAGCCTGGGCCTGACCGAGTCGGGCGGGCGCAGCGCGCGCGAGTTGCTGCAAGAGCACCTGCGCAACCGGCAGGTGCTGCTGGTGCTGGACAACTTCGAGCACCTGCTGGGGGCGGCGCCGCTGGTGGCCGCTCTGATCCAGCGCTGCCCGCGCGTAGCGGTGCTGGCCACCAGCCGCACCGTGCTGCATGTCCAGGGCGAGCGCCGCATTCCGGTGGACCCGCTGGCCATCCCTCGTGCCGAGACCGACCCCGCCGAGCAGCAGCTCAGCGCCTGGCCAGCCGTGCGCCTGTTCATCGAGCGCGCCCAGACGGGTCTGCCTGGGTTCGCGCTCAGCGCGTACAACGGCGCAGCGGTGGCGGCGATCTGCCGCCACCTGGATGGGCTGCCGCTGGCTATCGAGCTGGCCGCGGCGCGGGTGCCGCTGTTGGCACCCGAGGCCTTGCTGCGGCGCCTGGAGCACCGCTTGCCACTGCTGACGGGTGGCGCCGCCGACCTGCCCGACCGCCACCGGACACTACGGGGCACCCTGGCCTGGAGCTATGACCTGCTCGCGCCCCTCGACCAGGTGCTGTTCCGACGCCTGGCGGTCTTCGCCGGCGGCTGGTTCCTGGAGGCAGCCGAAACCGTGTGTGCAGACGCACAGTTGCCACCCGGGGAGGTGCTCGACCGACTGCAGAAGCTGATCGACGCCAGCCTGGTACGCCGGTCGGCGGACCCCGACGGCGAGCCCCGCTTCGGAATGCTCGAGACGATCCGCGAATACGCGGCGGAGTGCCTCGAGGCTGCCGGTGAGCGAAGCGCCGTGCAACAGCGGCACGTCGAGTGGTGTCTCGGGCTGGCCGAGGCTTCGCGAGCCGAACAGTTGGCATTCGCGCACATCGCACGCCTGGCCCAGGAACAGGGCAACTTGCGAGCCGCTCTGCGTGCCTGCATCGTCAGCCGTGATGCAGCCAGCGGGTTGCGACTCGGCGTCGCTATGTGGCCACTGTGGTTTCTGCGGGCCCTGTACGCCGAAGGGCGGGCCTGGCTCGATGAGCTCCTCGCCTTAGGGAGCCCGACGCCAACCGCGCTCCGAGCCAGGGCGCTGACCTGGGCCGGGCACCTGGCGTATTGTCAAGGCGACTTTGCTGCCGCCAGATTACCGCTTGATGAAGCCGTGGCCACTGCGCGCCTGTTGGCAGACGACCTGGAGCTCGTCGCTGCGCTCGTGAGGCGGTCCGCGGTTACCCGCCGCTTGGGCGATGCTGAGGGGGCCCGCGGCCAACTTGCGGAGGCGCTGGCCTTGAGCCGCGGTCTTGATGACCGGTTCTGGACGGCGCTCGCCCTGAACCAACTGTGTGCGCTTTCCGCGGCGCAGCGCGATTACCAGACCGCGATCAGGCATATCACTGAAGCCCTCGAGCTTTGGCGAGCGCAGAACCATCGCTGGGGGACCGCGCGAGCCCTGCTGCTCCTGGGTGGGGTGGCTACTAGCCAGGGCGACTTCAGGACCGCGAGCGCTCCGCTGACGGAGGCACTCCAGCTGGCTCGTCAGATAGACGATCGACAGGGTGTGGTGGCTGCGCTCCTGGGCCTGGCCACGTGCTCGCTGGAGGCGGGCGAGGCGGCCGACGTCGGCGCACTGCTCGCAGAGGCGCTGTCCCTCACACGGGACGCTGGCGATCGTTTGGCAGCGGCTCGGTGTCTTGAATCAATCGCGGCCCTGGTGGCGGCGAACCAGCCCGAGCCTGCCCTGCGCCTCGCCGCGGCAGCCATGGAGCTGCGCCACGTCCTCGGTACGGAGCAACTGCCAAGCGAAAGCGCCCGCCAGGCACGCTGGCAGGCCGTGGCGCGTGGTGAGCTTGGCGACGCGGCCGCCAGCGTCGCATGTGCGGCGGGGCAGCGCCAGTCGCCGGACCACGCCATCAGCGAGGCCCTGGCTCTGGCAGCAGCGGGGGCACCGACAGCGGCTCATCTCAGGACATAGCCAGTGCTGCTGGTCAGCGGACCGGGAGGCTGGGAGCTGCCGCCAGTTCGCGCACCCTGGGTATCCGCATGGACCGTGGTCGGCTGAGTGTCGGACGTGTTCGTGACAGGCCTTCCAGGATGTAGATCGCTTCCCACACGCCGCACGGAATGAAATGGCTGAACAGAGCGATGTAGATATCGGCCACCTGGTGGTACGCAATGCCACCGTAACCGCCATCGCGAATCGAGTACTCGGCAAGCAGACTGTTCTCTGCGAGCTCGTACTTGGTGCCATCCGCCACGGCGGAGCTGCCGCTGCCCCACACCTTCGGCAAATCGCAGCGGTGATACGGGGCTCTCGCAATCATCGGAACGAAAATGTCCGCCGGACGTTCCCAGCGAGGTCTCAAACGAGCGCGGGCAGGCTAGGCCGAGGCGGGATGGTGTCTGTAGAACACCTCCGCCACGAGGTCCCGGCGGCTGCGCACACCGGGAGCCCACACCCGCCTCGTCGAAGATGGCTTTCAAGTGGTCCTTCACCGTGTGCGGACTGACGCACAGGCAGCAGGCGATCTCGTCGGTCGGCAGGCCCTGGAGCACGTGCGGCACCAGGCTTGGGCCGGCTCGATGCTGATCGCCACCTGGCTCACACCGGTGGGCGCACGCGGCAGCGAGCCGTGAACCACGAGCCAGTGAATGAGGGCGTCCGTAGCGGCGGCGCGAGACGACGCCAGCCAGTAGCGTCCCCTGCGCCGCGCCCCGCGCCGCCGGCACCAGGTAGATGAGCTTCGGCAGCCGTTGGCTGTCGGACGCGCCCGAGTCGAGCTCTTCCAGCAGCTCGTCGGCCTGGCCGGTCGTGCCTACCACCGTGTCCATCCTCAGCCAGCACCAGTAGGCCGGGCACTCGCGCTGTGGTCCTCTCGGCGAGCGCCGCCGCCAGCTTGGTCGCTCCACTCCGTGAGGGCGAGCGCAGCGGGCCCAACCCGAGCCAGACGAGCATTTTCCAGTTGCACGCGTTGACCCAGTATCGCCGCACCAGGGCCAGTCTCAGGCCACTCCCGCACATGCGCGGTTGCCCAGCTCGCCCACGCCAGCATCGTCTGCGCGTGCTCGAACAGGTATCGGCCGATCAGCGAGCCAATGTGCAGGCGCTCGGCGAACGGCCCCGGCCCCTCGGCGTATGAGGCAGTGATGGCCCGGAACACATCGAGCAGCGACTCTGCCTGCGTCGCGAGCGCCTCCAGCGCTCTGAGGGCATCCTCGATGGTCCCGAGGTCGGCAAAGAAGAATTTGAGGAGCGCTTCCGACTCGAATTGTGGCCGGGCAGCTGGCCTCGCCAGCCAGTGCTGCATCGCCTGTCTTCCTTCTGCTGTGGCGGAATAGACGGTTTTGGTGCGGCGAGGACCTGCCGGAACTTCGCGTGCCGTGGCGTAGCCGATATCCACTAGCTTCTGCGGCTCGCGATAGATGCCGCTCTCGGCACGCGGCCAGATGAAGCGCAGGCTGCGGGCCATTTGCTGGGTCAGCTCGTACGCCGACCACGGCCGCAAGCACAGCAGACCCAAGACGGCATAGGTGGTTGCGCCGATTTCCGCGGTTGACCTCGCCACTGCTCCATTGTATAGTAAATCGCACTACTCCAATGTGGAGTAGTGGCCAAGGCTCCGGCCGACCCGACTGTGCGAGCCTTGGGGAGAATGACCGCACCTCATCCCGCAGGAGAGCATCGTCATGACGCAGGTCGCATCCAACTCAGCGCTCCCTTCACTGGACGGGCTTCGAGCCAGCTTCCGTGGCGAATTGATCGGCACGGATCATCCAGCCTACGAACAGACGCGGCGGTCGCTGCTGTTCAACGGCATGCATGACCGACGCCCCGCACTGATCGCCCGCTGCTCGTACGCCGGTGACGTGCAGGCCGCACTGAGCTACGCGCGTGCTCAGAACCTGCTCGTGGCGGTCAGGGGTGGTGGTCATTCCACGCCGGGCTACTCGAGCTGCGATGACGGGGTCGTGATCGACACCAGTCCGATCAAGACGGTCGACATCGATACCGCTCAGCGCGAGGGTCGTTTCGGCGCGGGCCTCACCTGGGCCGAGCTGGACGCCGCCACCCAGGCGGATGGGTTGGCCGTCACGGGCGGGCGAGTCTCTCACACGGGCATCGCCGGCTTTACCCTTGGCAGTGGCTCGGGCTGGCTGGAGCGCAAGTACGGCATGACCGCCGCGAGTCTTCTGGCGGCTCAGGTGGTCACCGCCGACGGTCAGTTGGTGAACGCCAGCGCCGACGAAAACCCGGACCTGCTGTGGGGCTTGAGGGGTGGCGCGGGCAATTTCGGCGTTGTCACGGAGTTCCGCTTCCGACTGCACCCGGTGGGCCCGCTGGTTTTCGCCGGCCTCATCCTTCATCCTCGCGAGTCAGCCTCGGCGTTCATCCGCTTCTATCGAGAGTTCATGCGTGATGCTCCTGACGATGTGGGCGGGGCCGTCGGGCTCATGACCGCGCCTCCCGCGGAGTTCATTCCTGAAGCAGCGCGGGGCCAGCAGGTCTGCGGCGTGCTCGTGTTCTATACGGGCGATCTCCAGCAGGGCCCGACGGCGTTTGGCCCCGTGCTGGAGTGGGGAAAGCCGTTGATGTCGCAAGTGGGCCCCATGCCCTACACGGCCGTCCAGAGCTTGCTCGACGACAGCTTTCCATGGGGCATCAAGGATTACGGCAAAGTGGACTATGTGCGCGACCTCTCAGATCAGGCGGTCGACACGATGGTCCAACTCGCGTGGCAGGCAAGATCGCCGTTCTCTGTCGTCCTCCTGTGCCCGTTGGGTGGTGCCGTCTCACGCATGGACCGAGGCTCGATGGCCCTCAACATTCCGAACATGGACTGGATGTACTTCTGCGAGGCGACCTCGTGGGACGACCAGCAGCAAGCAGCAGACATCGCCTGGGCGAAAAACTTCCTCGCGACGATGCGCCCGTGGTCCGTCGATCAGGCGCCTCCGAACTTCCTCGAGCCGGACGAAGGCACCCGCCGGATCCGAGCCTCGTTCGGAGAAAAGAAGTTCCAGCGATTGACAGCACTCAAGGACCGCTACGACCCGACCAACGTCTTCTCGCGAAACGTCAATATTCGACCCAGCGGCGCACGCGCTCGGACATAGAGCGCCCGACTTCCCCCCAGCATACCTGCGCGGGCCCGATCTCGACATCAGCGTGGTAACGGTCAGCGCCGGCGTCTACAGCCCGGTGCTGTCGCGGCGTTCCCAGGCGCGCGCTTTGCGCTTGGCAGCCTCGCGGTTGTAGGCGATGTACACCTCGAGGCTGCGCAGGGATTGGGTGTCCGCTGAAGCGCTTGAGCTCGACCTCGGTGTACCCCTGGGCCGCCCCTGCGCTGATGGCCGTGTGCCGCAGTCGGTGCAGGTCCCAGCCCGGCGTGTACTTCTTCCAGAGCGTGTCGGCTTGCCGGTACGACAGCCGCGCGTGACCATCCGCCGTCAGATCGGCGCGGCGCGGCGAACGCGCCTTGCGCGCCGTGATGAACAGTGGCCCCGTGGTTGGCTCGCCGCGCCGCTTGAGGTAGTCGTCCAGATAGCGTGAGACGCGGCGCGAGAAGAACATCTCGCGGGTGCGGGCACCCTTGCCGTGAATGCGGATGGCGCGCTCGGTCCAGTCGATGTCTTCGAGGTTGATCGCCAAGGCCTCCTGACAGCGCAGGCCCCCCGTCATAGATCAGCCAGAACAAGGCGCGATCGCGGACGGAGCGCCCGAATGCTGCGCGGCGTCGCCAGTGCACGCGCTGGATCGAAGCGGCGTGCAATCCAGCCCCATTTGTAGATCACGGAAGAACTGGCGTGTTGCCGCTACGTATGATTCTTTGGTTGACGCCGAAAGCGGCTCGCCCAGGCGTTTCGCCATCGGCACTCGCCGCTGGCTGAAATCGCCGATGTGGAAACGGTCGACCGCGGCGACGAAAGCGGCGCACAATTCGCGGGTCCACTGCCGAGGTTCCTCTACGTGCGGGTACTGGACGGAGAGCCAGCGGCCCACCTTGGAACAGAATACCCCGTGCACTTCGTCGCACGGTCGGCGTCAACACCGAAGTCGCATGCCAACGGTCGACCGACTCCTGCCACTTTGTGGCAACACCTTCTGGTGAGAGCGGTGTTCCGCACCAGTGTACTGTTGGGGGCTCGACCAAGCGCAGTTCGGCGAGCGCACGGTGCACGCCGAAAAGCTTGGAACGGTGAGCCGGCGGGACAGCGGGATCGCAGCGTAACTGGGCCAGCACAGGCAGGCTGAGATCACTGAGGCGCGGACTGCGGTTGGTCAGAAGCGCCTGGCACAGGATGCCCGGAAGTGCATCGTCAGTCCGTGCGGAGCGATACCCCCAGCCGCGGAGCACAGTCGTGATCCGACTCACCGCCCCATCGATGCGCGGGGCTCCGAACACTCGTCGAGCCAGTGCGAGCCGATTGAACTTGCCGAGTAATTCAAACGCGGTGAAACCGCTCAGGATGTAGGCAAGCGCTACCAGGTAAGATCGCTCGCCTCCATCCGCCCAATGGGGATACTGGCGAAAGAAAGCTGCCTGATCGGCTCCGGCAACTGCAACCCAGCCCGAAGCATTCCAACTCCAGAAGGGGCTACCCGTCTCGGCGCAGGCGTGCAGCACCATCGCCACGGCGTAGTCAGCGGTCCGTCGATGGTGGGTGGTAGGCGGAATATGAAGGCTGAACAACGCATCGCGAAGAGGACGCACGAGTCGGTCCAGACGTCGCCATTCGGGCCGGTGGAGCGACGCCACCAACGCACGCCCCAGTCCAGCGCATCTAACGCGGCCTTTTCATCGGTGGTCAGAGTTTGCGGCACACGCTCGTATCCTGCGACGTCTACTGGCCACGCCCATTCGTCTTCTTCGACCGGATCTGCCAATGGCGTCGACGTGGCAAGCCTCGATTTTGCGTGGCGGCTCACGGCATCAACTCCGCATCTGGAACATCACGCCTGGTCAGCGTCTCGACGCGCCAGGCGTGGATCTGGACCATGCCACGCTCGAGTTTGGTGGCCAGGTCGCGTCCAGCAAGGTGGATGTACTGCAGCGTGGTCGTGGGATTACGGTGGCCCGCAAACGTAGCAATCGTGTGCAACTCCCAGCCGGGCCGTGCGAGGTCCGTCAAGCAGAGGTGGCGGAGAGTGTGGGTGCTGAACCGGGGCACGTCCGCGTGCAGTGCGATGGCGCGCACCACTTTGGACCAGGTCCACAGCGTGATCGGCTGAGCGCGGTTCCGGTCGGAGACCGAAAGGAACAACGGTCCGCGTGCGCGGCTTAACTCTCGGCGCTCGCTCAGATAAGCCTGCAACAGCGCGCCCGTTGCCGCGGAGTAGGGAACCACTCGTTCGTTTCTGCCCTTTGTGCACTCGGCCCGCACTCGTAGCATTCGCTGCGACGGGTCCAAGTCGTCGGTACGAAGGCTGCACAGCTCCTCGCGGCGCAGCGCCGCGTCGTAGGCCAGGGCCAGCATGAGTCGATTGCGAACTGGCTCGTGCCGTGTCACCGCGAGCAACGTGTGCCACTGCGCATCTGATGGAATCCAGGGCAGCTTGCGATAACGCGGGATCAGCCCGCGGTCACGCGCTCCGCCAAAGCCCTTGCCAGGTGTGTAGCGACCACGTCCGACCGGATTATCGATTTGGACGCCTTCCTCGATCAGGTAGTCATAGAAGAGCCGGACAGCGGTCACGCACTGCTGCATGGTGGCGTTGGCTAATCCGGCACCGGAGTCGAGGGTGCGCACCGCGGCACCGCGTCGACTGGGCCGAGTCGTGAGGTCCCGCACGTAGCTGGCGATGTGGGCCCGTGTGGCTTGATCGGGAGTAAAGGCCATCCGCTCGCTGAAGCCGAGGTAATCTTCCAGGGCACGTCCGTAGGCGTCGATCGTCGTTTTGGCCAGACCCAGATCGGCCTGAATCTGCAGCCAGGTCCGAGCGGGTGGAGTCCCACCCACACGAGGAAAGCGGTCCCAGAGCACGGCAGCCACGCCTCGGAATGATTGTAGAACAGCTGTTCGTGAGACCGCCGTCGAGGCGGTGTGCATTCCACGTAACAGATACGTACTTCGATGATGAAGACGAGCGCCGGCATATCGGGCGGCACCTGACGCGCCATGAGGGCCGCCACAAAGTGGCTCGGCACGTCTTCCACGGCCGCAAAGGCGAGCTCCGCCAGCCCTATCGCGAGGGTATGGAGGACCAGCTCGGTGCCTTGGGCCTGGTGGTCAACGTGCGGGTGCTGTGGACGACGCTCTACATGGACCGCGACCTGACCCAGCTGCGCGCCCAGGGCGCTACCGTCCATGACGAGGGCGTTGCGCGCCTCTCCCCCTTAGGCACCAACCATATCAACGTCCTGCGCCGCTACTCCTTTTCAGTGCCGGAGGCCGTCGCCCGCGGCGAGTTCCGACCGCTGCCTGATCCCGCCGAGCTCGACGAGGAAGACCTGCTCGTCACGTCGTCCGATGCGACCC
>JAFAPL010000374.1 GCA_019247135.1 Chloroflexota bacterium
CCCCAGTTCCTTCCCAACCGATATCGTGCCCAGATCGCAAACGCCACCCCGACAACAGTTGAGAATGCGCCAATCCAGCCCACTGTGGGGCCGAGATCAAAGAGCCCTCGCTCGAGGACGTATGCGTCATCAGACGGATTCCGCAGAGCAAAAATCAAGAACCCCAGTAAAAAGAGCTGCCAGATCCAACGAACGATGCTTGACCTATTTGAGAGGTCGCGTTTGGCGGCAAATGCGCCTGGCACCCATACCACGATAAGGATCAACCAGCTCGCAACGATGACGTAGCCGTACGTGACAATCATTGTGCACTCGAGCATCATTTTGCAGTCGAAGGCAGTCGCGCCCATCGCGACCGGCTACCGAGGACTCCACAGTTTCTGGGTGGTCGAAGACCTCGAACAGACCTGCGACTGTCAGCTAAGCCGGACGAACTGGCCAACGCCGCAGCGCCAAACGCTCTGCCGCATCACTCAATTCGAAAGTGCCACGATCATCCAGGTCGTCGAACATTCTGACGACTGCTCACGCCCGTCAGCGCCGGAGCCGAGATCTGGATTCTGCCCGCAGTCTGGGGCGGCGCGCAGCAACTACAGGCCAGACAGCTGCTTGTTCCGCTCGGTAAAGCTCTTCCACTCGTCGGGCACGGCGCTATCGTGGAAGATCGCGTTGACGGGGCACTCCGGCTCACAGGCGCCGCACTCGATGCACTCGTCTGGATTGATGTAGTACATGTCCTCGGCTTCGTAGATACACGAGACGGGACACACATCCACGCAGCTCGCGTTCTTGGTGCCGATGCAGGGCTCGACGATGACGTACGTCATGCGGCGAGTATTCGGGTTTCGCGGCGAGCCCGTCCGTGACGCAGGTCACACTGGCCAGGCGGCTCAGTCGGGCGTGCCCCAGGCGAGCCGCTCCAGCGCCGACCGATCGCGCACGTGGATGCGCCCACGTTCCAGGCGCACCACGCCCGCCACACTCATGGCTTTTAATGCCCGACCGACGACTTCCCGCCGCGAGCCTGCCATAGCCGCGAGCAGCTCCTGAGTAACACGCGGGTCGCGGCCTTCGAGCAGGATCTTGGCCAATCGACTCGTCACGTCACGGAAGGCGAGGTCCTCGACCAGCGCCATCGCCTCGCGCAGTCGGCGCGCAAAGAAGCTCGTAATCGCGAGCGCGATCCCAGGCCGATCTGTCACAAACCGCACCAGGTCGCGCCGTCGCAGCAAATACAACGTGCAGTCTTCGATGGTCTGCGCGCTGGCCGGATTGGGTCCTTCGTCGAAGACCGCGACTTCGTTGAACATGTCTCCCGGCCGGAGTAGGCGCAGCACCTGCTCGCGACCGCGCGCTGAGGTCTTGTACAGCTTCAGGCGGCCCCTCTGGACCACGTACAGCACCGACGAGGCCGCGCCCTCCAGCAGCACGATCTGGCCCGCCGGGTAGCTGCGTTGGAACATCGCCGCCCCAAGCGCTGCCAGGTCGGCGTCGGCCAGGCCCTCAAAGAAGGGTGAGCCCAGCGCCCGTAGTTCGGCGGCCGAGACCGCGCGAGGCTTTTCGCGTGTCCGCCGTTCGAGTTGCGGTTGGTGTTTGGGTACGTCTCGGACAAGCGTCGTCGCGGGCACGCTGGCCGAATTATAGGTAGTCGAGACCAGGCCTCCACCGGAACGCCACATTCGCGGCGTTTGCTTAAGAGGAGTTCATAGACTTCACAAGAAGGCCCAAATTGCGCAGTTCAGATGCCCACTCCGATCGACCCTGGCTTGCAGCGTATGACGCCGGGGTTCCGGCCGACGTGGATGTCCCGGACCAGCCGCTGACGGCCTTTCTCGACGCTTCGGCCGCCCGCGTGCCAGAGCGCACTGCGATTCGGTTTTTCGGACGCTCGATCACCTACGGCGAGCTCGACGCGTGTGTCAATCGATTCGCCAATGCGCTCCTGGAGCTGGGGGTGCGCAAAGGCGATCGGGTCGCACTGCTGATGCCGAATTGCCCGCAGATGGTGATCGCCTACTACGGCGGACTGCGCATCGGAGCAGTCATTGTTCCAAACAGCCCGCTCTACGTCGCGAGTGAGCTGGAGCATCAGCTGGCCGACGCGGCGCCATGCGTGGTCGTTTGCCTGTCGGCGCTGTTCCGGAATCTCCAGCCCGTGTTGCCGAACCTGCCCAGCGTCAAGCACGTCATCGTCACGAACATCAAGGACTATTTCCCGGGCCGGCTTCGGGTGCTGTTCACCCTCGGCCGCGAGCGGCGCGACGGCCACCGAGTTCAGCTGCCCGCTGATGGGCGGACGTATGCCTGGTCGAGTCTGCTCGCGCGGGCATCCAAGGTCACCCCGCAGGTTGAGGTCGCGACGAGTGATCTGGCCCTGCTGCAGTACACGGGCGGCACGACGGGGGTCCCCAAAGCCGCGATGCTCACGCACCGCAACCTCGTTGCGAACACGTTGCAGGTACGCAGCTGGTGCAAGAGCCTGACAAACCCCGACGGCTCGGACGTCGTCATGGGCGTCCTGCCGCTGTTCCACATCTATGCCATGACGACGGTCATGAATTTCTCGATCGCCGGCGGTGGGACGATGGTGCTGCAGCCGCGTTTTGTCATCTCCGACGTCCTGAAGGGAATCCAGCGCGAGCGCGCGCAGCTGCTGCCTGGTGTGCCGACGATGTACATCGCCATCAACAATGCGCCGAACGTTCGCAAGTTTGACCTGACGTCACTCAAAGGCGCGATCAGCGGCGCGGCTCCGTTGCCGCAAGAGGTCCAGACGCGGTTCGAAACCTTGACCGGCGCGCGACTGGTCGAAGGCTACGGGCTGACTGAAGCGAGCCCGGTGACCCACTGTGTGCCGCTAAACGCGCATCGCACTGGCAGTGTCGGTGTACCCGTGCCGAGCACCGAGGCAGCGCTTTTTGACCCGTACACGGGCGAGCGACAACTGAATGCGGGCGAGACTGGTGAGCTGGCCATCCGTGGTCCGCAGGTGATGCAGGGGTACTGGAAGCGCCCTGACGAGTCCGACCAGGTCCTGCGCGATGGCTGGCTGTTCACGGGCGACCTCGCCCGCATGGATGCGGACGGCTACTTTTCGATCGTCGACCGCAAGAAAGACATGATCATCACGGGCGGGATGAACGTCTACCCGCGCGACGTGGAGGAGCCACTCTATAGACACCCCAAGATCCGCGAGGCGGTTGCTGTTGGGCTCCCCGATCCCCGCTGGGGCGAAGCCGTCAAGGTATACATTGTCCTGCGCAACGGTGAAGCCGCGACCGAGCAGGAGATCCTGGACTATTGCCACGCAAACATGGCGCGTTATCGCGTCCCGAAATACGTCGAGTTTCGGAGCGAGCTGCCAAAGACGCTCGTGGGGAAGTTCTTGCGGCGCCAACTGCTCGAAGAGGAACAAGCCCGCGCAGTGAACAGGGCCAGCCGAGCGAGCTGACCTGGGCGTCGTGACGGTCGAGCCGGTGCGCGTCGAATTGACCGACGCGGCGTTCGGCGGCGAGTCGTTAGGCCGTCTGCCGGATGGCCGGGTCGTGTTCGTCCCGCGGACACTGCCTGGCGAAGAAGCGCTCGTCCACGTTCAGCAAACGCGGAAAGATTTCGCGCGCGCGGACGTCTTCGAGATCGAACGCGCAGCCAGCGGCCGCGTTGCTCCGCCGTGCCCCTACTTCAGCGCGGGGTGCGGTGGATGCAGTTGGCAGCACGCCGACTACGCCCTGCAACTGCAGCTCAAGTACCAGATCGTTGTCGACCAGTTGCGGCGCGTCGGCCGTTTCGAGTCAGCCGAAGATCTCGTCCGCGAGCCAATCGGCATGCTCGACCCGTGGCACTACCGCAACCAGGCGCGCTTCACCGTCGGACGCAGATTCGGCGAGCTGTGTTTCACGTACCGCGGATCGCATCGTTTGATGCGCATCGACCACTGCTGGATCGTGCACCCGCGGATCAACGACACGCTCGAGCAATTGCAGACGTCGGGAAGACTCACCCAACGGCGACTGCACCAGGTGCTCATTCGCGTCGGGTCCAATACGGACCAACTGCTGGTTGCACCGTCGTTGCCCGAAGCGCCCGAGGTGCCCTCGGGCCAGCCATTCGTAGACGAAGAGCTGCTCGGGCGACGGTTTCGTCTGCAGCCGCCGTCCTTCTTTCAGGTCAATACACGCCGCGAGCAGCGAGCTCTTCCGAACGCGGTGCGGACCGCGCGTGTTCCGCTCCCCACGGCCGGCTTGAGCATGGCCGACATCCTGGCGTTGCTGGTGCTCGACCGGTCCGAGCTGCAGCCCGACTCACTTGTCGTGGACGCCTACTCGGGCGTGGGCACGTTCGCCCTGCTCGTCGCGCCACTTGTCCGCGACGTCATCGCGATTGAAGAAGCCCGATCCGCCGTGCGCGACGCCCGCGCCAACGCGGCAGATCTACCGAACGTGCGCTTCATCGAGGCGAAAACCGAGCACGCGCTGCCGTCACTGGATGACCGTCCGGACACGGTGATCCTCGATCCCGCGCGCGCAGGCTGTCATCCGGATGTCCTCAGCGCACTCCTCGGCTCGCGGCCGAACCGGATCGTGTACGTCTCGTGCGACCCATCCACGCTCGCCCGCGACCTGCGCGTCCTGGTCGAAGCCGGCTACACCCTGGACGAAGTCCAACCAGTGAACATGTTCCCGCAGACATATCACATCGAGAACGTCGCGACACTGAAGCGCTGATCTGCCCCACCACCGCTGGCACCACGGCGCTGGGCTGCTGCTGCTTATCATCCGCGGTCGGTGCAGACAGGACACGCTCGCGGATGTGTCGATGGCGGTCGAACTCTTCACGCGTTTCCGCTTTTAGTCCGTGTCTCG
>JAFAPL010000464.1 GCA_019247135.1 Chloroflexota bacterium
GGGTGACCGCCCACGACCCTCACGTGTCACGTCTCACCAATCAAGACTCGACAGGCTCACCGGCTCACGCCTCACCGATCAAGACTCGACGGCTCACCGCCCGACGTCTCACCACTCACGCATCACGACTGACCGACTGACCGACTCACCGACTCACCGACTCACCGACTCACCGACTCACCGACTCACCGACTGACGACTGACGACTGACCGACTGACGACTGACCGACTGACGACTGACGGCTCGCCATGGAAATGCACCAACTCGCCTACTTCGAGTCGGTCTCGCGTCACCTGCACTTCACCCGCGCCGCCGAAGAGCTGAACGTCGCCCAGCCCTCGGTCAGCCAGCAGATCAGAAAGCTCGAAGCGGAGCTCGGCGCGCCACTGTTCCACCGCATGAAGCGGCACGTCGCTCTCACCGAAGCGGGCCGAACGTTCCTGCCGCACGCCCGCGCCGTTCTGCGCCAGCTGGAAGAGGCACGCGTCGAAGTCCAGGAGCTTTCTGGACTCAGCCGCGGCACGCTGGCCGTCGGCGCGCCCCCGAGCGTCGGCACCCACCTGCTGCCGCGGGCACTGGCCGAGTTCTCCCGTCGCCGACCTGGCATCGGCTTGACCTTTCGCGAGGGCGGCTCGCGCACGCTCGTCCAACTCCTGGAAGGCGGCGACCTGGACCTCGCCGTGGTGATCCAGCCAATTCGCCACCCGGTGCTCGAGACCATGCCGCTGCTCGAAGAGGAGCTGCTGCTCGCGTTGCCGCGTGAGCACCGCCTCTCGGCTTCGACGCGGCGCATCCGGCTCACCGAGCTGCGCGACGAGCCGTTCGTCCTCCTGCGCGAAGGCGCGTACGACCTGCGTGACCAGACCCTGTCCGCGTGTCGCCGGGTTGGGTTTGAGCCGCGCGTAGCCCTCGACGGAGGAGAAATGGACAGTGTCCTGCGTTTTGTCGCCGCCGGCCTGGGCGTGGCGATCCTGCCGGCCATGGTCCTGAGCGACATCGACCCGGTGCACGGCCCGCGCGTCGTGCATATCCAATCGCCCCGCATGACGCGCTCGCTGGTGCTTGCGCGCCGCCGTGACCGCTACTTCTCCGCCGCCGCGCGCGAGTTCGCGTCCGTGCTCCAGCAAGCCGCAACCAGACAGCCTTGATCACAACTGTGAGGCACCTCTCACCTCGGACCAGCGCCAGGAACTCGCCATGTCGGACCCACGCGTGGAACTCGACACCTCCGGCTAATGTCACGAACTCGGAATGTCGAACCCCCGCAAGCAACTCGACTTGTCGAACCAGCGCGATGAACTCGGCATGTCCGACCTCCGCGAGCAACTCGACCTGTCCGACCTCCGCGAGCAACTTCGGCATGTCGGACCTCCGCGAGCGACTCGACCTATCGGACCCCCGCGATGAACTCGACACCTCCGGCAATGTCACGAACTCGAAATGTCGGACCTCCGCGAGCAACTCGACCCGTCGACCGGCGCGATGAACTCGGCACCTCCGACCTGCACCATGAGCTCAGCGCGTCCGACTAACGTGACGGAGCAAGCACGTCGAACCCGCGCGGGCGCCAGCGCGACCGCAAGTAGGTCAGCATGACAACGAGCGGACCCCCACCCGGCGCTCGCCGCGCCATTTGCGATCGCTGCGGTGCACGCGGCTGGCTAGAGCCTGGCGAGACACGGACCTGCATCGAATGTGGCGGCCCGTACCGACCCATGGCGCTGCTCGAAGGCCTGGTGGACCGCCTGTTCGCGCCGCCCACCCAGCACGTGTCAGAGTTTTACCCGCGCCACCTGAAACTGATCGAGCTGATGTGGACCGCCAACGGGCGCGGCCGCGAGACGTACGACGCCCTCGCGCTATCGAAAGTCAGCTATCTGCAGTTCGTGCCGCGGGCGACGCAGGTGGTAGTGGTCGGCCTGCAGGAGGGCTGGATCAAAGCGGAGATTCCCATCGCCCCGACCGACAGCGACGAGTCTTACGAGATCCACTTTGTAGATCCCGAACGCTGGGCGGAAGCACTGCTCGAAGCATTTTCGACCGCGCTGCCAGACGGACCTCAACAGGAGGACCATCAGCAGGACGATCCTCAGCAGGCGCTCGATCGGCACAACGCCGATCAGCAGGCCCTCGATCGGCAGCACGGCGATCAGCGGGCGCTTGATCGGCTGAACCGCGATCAGCAGGCGCTCGATCGGCAGGACAGCAATCAGCAGAACCGCCAGCTCCAGCGTGGCGAGCCGCAGGCCAGCGATCGCGGCAATCAGCAGAACCGCTAGCTCCAGCGTGGCGAGCCGCAGGCCAGCAACCGCGGCAATCAGCAGGACCGCCAGCAGCAGTGTGGCGGTGGCGACCCGCAGGCCTGCGACCGGCAGAACGCCACTTCGTAGCCGGCGTCCGCCCGGTCCGCCGCCCTCGAGCTGCTGTCGGCCCTCCTGCCGACACCCGCGCTCGTTTACTGCCGGTACTGAAGCTGCCACGCCGCCGCGTTGTCGGCGACCACAATGCGATTGCGCTGCGAAAAATGGAACTGCGCGTCGCCTAACGCGACAGTCCACGTGCCGTCGTTGAAGCGCGCGTCGCCCTGCGACCGGATCTGCGTCGCCGCGTCGCCCGAGCGCATGTCGTTCGCCACGAGTGTCAGAGCCTCCTCGGGCGAGATGTTGGCCGTCTGCGTCGGTTCGGGCGTCGGCCGGCTCGGGAGCGTGACGACGGCGATCACCAGCAGTGTCACACCGATGCCCGCGACCAGCAGCGGCACGGGCGAGCGCAGCGACACCAGCGGTGTGATGGAGCCTCGCGGTCGCCGCCGGGGGGCGTCGGTGCGCAACATCGGCCTGACTATGCACCCCCGCGCGCAAGCACAGCAATAGCCGCACAGACGCGGTCCGCCGCGACCCGCGCCTCGGCCGGCCGATGCGCCCACGTGACGCTACATTGCGCCCACGTGACGCCCTACGTGACGCTCCTTCGCTGGACGCGTCGCCAGATTGGTACATTCGAGCGTCCCGTGACGCCACATTGGCCTGCGTGACGCTCTACGTGACGCTACATTCGCTTGACGTGACGCCACATTGGTACATTCAGCGCCCACGTGACGCTACATTGGGCCGCGTGACGCTCTAGGTGACGCGACATTCGCTTCGCGTGACGCCACATTGGTACATTCAGGGCTCACGTGACGCTACATTGACCCGCGTGACGCTCTGGGTGACGCTACATTCACCTCCACGTGACGCCACATTGGTACATTCGAGCATCCCGTGACGCCACATTCGTCCGCCAAGTAGTCAGCTGAAGTCGCCCGGGTCGGCTTCGCGCACCGCAAAGGTCAATTCCTGCTCGTCGGTCGGCGTGTCGGCCCGCGCGTGAACGTCGATCGTTTGCGTCGCCCCCGGCGCGACGCGAACAGGGCTCACGATGTGCCAACCCGCTGCGTCGCGTCCAAACTGACCCTGCGGCTGCACGCCCAGAACCGTGTAGCGTTCCCACGGTCCGCTCGTGGCAATGTAGATCCCCTCCGCCGCGCGGCCGCCACTGTTCGTGATCGCCAGATGCAGCACGAACTCCTGACCGACCTGCGGCCGCGGTGGCTCGATCGAGGCGGCGATGCGCAGTGGCAACGCCTCCGAGGCAGCATCGCTCGGGCTCGGACTCGGCGCAGCACTTGCGCTCGGCACGACCGGAGAGGACCCCGCGCCCGGCGAGGGCGCCGAACCTGGCGAGCTTGTCGTGTTGCCTGAGCCAGCCGGCGAAGCCACGGGAGCGGGCAGATTGGATTGTGGTGCACATGCGCACACCAGGGCGCAGACGGCTACGCAAAGCGCGAGCACGCGCACCACGCCACCCGCGTGCAGCAACCGCGACACGTAACTGGCGTGCAGCAACCGCCACACGTCACGTGTGCTCGACGAGCTCTGCGCGCACGACGAGCCACGGGCTATCGTGGCGACTGCGCCTGCCACGCCGCGGGTGCGCGCAGCACGAGTAGACACCTTGTTCCAATGATGCCGCTCGGCAGAAGGCGTGCCATATCACAGAGACCGTCACGTGAAGCGTCACGTGGACCGTCACACGCGCGCGTCCAGCGGGCTTCCGTCCGCCGTCTCACGACCGGATGCACCGTTTCAATCATCCGGCTCGACGGCGCCGCCCTCGCGCGATCTAATAACAGGTAATGATCGACTGGCGCACGCGCATGCAGGCACGGCGGCGTGCTCGTCGCCGTTACCTGGCCGTAGCCTTCGAACACTGGCGAGCCCAGGGCGTGCCCGCGCCGACGCACGGTCGGACCCGACAGGTACTCGTCACGCTGCTGTGGCTCCTGGCGCCCGGGCTGCTGGCCCTCGTGTGTTGCGCAGTGCTGCTCGTCGCTCGGGACGGGACCCCGCCCGTCGAGGTGCATCCGTCCGTCGGCTTACTCGTCGTGCCAATGCTGCTGCTCTGGCTGCTGCGCGGCAGCGTACGACGATAAACGCGATACAGGCGCACAAAGTGTGAGCTAGATCACACCCGGAGTGTGAAAGAAACGACAGCTTTGAGCATTTCGGCGAGTCTACCGTTGCGACATGAGCACCGCTGTTGCGAATCTGAAGTCCACCCAATCCGAGGCGGGATGCGAGCTCTCGCTGAGCCGCGTCGCCGGGACACTCCAGGTGCTGTTGGCCGCACGACGCGCGGCCCGCACCATCGACAGCCACAAAGCCAGCCGCTGAAACCGCGGCGACCGCGCTCGTGGTGAAAGCCATAGTCATCGTCATAATGAAGGTGACCCGCACGAGGCCCGCGTTGCGG
>JAFAPL010000734.1 GCA_019247135.1 Chloroflexota bacterium
AGAAATTGACGAGATCAAGCAATTCATTCGCACCGAAGGATATGCCTGGATCGATGGTCAAGTCTTTCACAGCATCCGCGCTGTTGCTGTCCCAATCTTCGATTCGCAAGGAGAGTTGCAGGCCGCGATCTCCCTCGTGAGCAATCAAGCATCTCTGGTGCAATTTCCCAATCCAGTACTGGACGATCTGATACAAACCGGAAAACAAATTTCATTCCGGCTTGGATGGGAAACGTAGGTAGCCAGTTGAAAGTGCTGGCGGTCCCGGAGGGAGTCGAACCCCCGACCTTCGGTTTAGGAATTGCTGCCCGGTTCCATCGGTTGCCTGATCCAGGCGAGCAGGTTGGCGAAACCGGCGCGCTCGGCCTGCGCCGTCAGCCCCGCGTGATCGCGGCGTCGCACCATGTCGTAGAACTGATAGGGCGTGACGCCGAAGCGGGTTCGGAACGCGCGGCTGAACTGCTCCTCCGTCGTAAACCCGTGGTCGCGCGCGATCACCCGCAGCGGCGGTTTCGCGGCGCTGCCAGTGAGCAGCGTCTTCATCGATCGTTCCAGGCGGCGCTGCAGCACGGCGTTGCGCACGCCGCCCAGCGGCTCGAACATGCGATAGAGGCTGGAGCGCGAGAACGGGAGCCTCGCTTCGAGGAGCGCCGGCGTGAGGCCCGGCTGGCCGAGGTTGCGGTCGATGAAGGCGAGCGCCTTGTCGAGCTGCGGGTCGCCCGAGGAGGCTAGGCCGGCCTCGCGCGCCAGCTCTCCCTCCAGCATGCCCGCCGCCATGGCGAGCAGGGCGTCGACCGCCCGGTCGGCCTCCGCCAACGTGAGGGCGTCGATCGTCTCGAACAGCGTCTCGATGGTCCGATAGAGCAGCCGTCCCGGGCCGCTTGCGGCCGTGAACACGGTGCCGTGCGCCGGTGGCGTGAGAAACAAGGCCGGCGCCATGTCGCGCGCCACCAGCAGGTAGAAAATGACGAAGTCGGTCGCGCGGCAGTCCATCTCGCGGCTGTAGTCGATGATCGCGACGTCGCCTGGCCGCAGTCTGCGCGCGCGCCCGCCGTAGGTGGCATCGAGTTCGCCGCTGCCCTGGGCGTAGACGACGAGCTGGTCGCCGCCGCGTGCGATCTCGGCCGGCCCGCGCCGCAGCGATTGTGCCACCGAGTCGACCCGCGCGAACACGGCGCCCGGCAGCTGGTAGGTCACCGCGCGGTGGCGAAACCGCGCCGCCGCTTCCGGTGTGAAGTCCAGTTGGTAGAGCAGCTCGATGTTCTGCCGATAAGCCGCGAGCGCCGCGCCGTCCGTGTCGGGTCCGAGCCGCATGTCGTATTTCGGCACGCCGGCGGCGCCTGATGGTGCATCGTTGTCAACGCCCATGCAGATTCCGTCCACTCACGTCACCCCGCTCGCCGGCGGCAAGCGATCAGTGAGACCAAACGGCAAACCGTTTGGACAAAAGATTGAAGCAAGTCGCACGCAGATACAATCATCGATCGTAGTTTGGGATTCCGCGTCGTGAATTTGGGATTCCATGTCCCTTGCTGCTCTTGGCAGCGCCGTGGCGACAATTAAAGATTGTGAATGCGGATCGACAGAATTTCGCCCGCGCTCGGTGAGTGACGTCAGCCAGCAGCAGTAGGAAATCACCGCCATTCAGCGGAGGGGGATCGCAATGTGTTTGACCCGGCGAGATTTTGTGACGCGTGCGGCCCTGTCGGCATCGCTGCCAGGATTATTCGGGCGGCAAGCCCGAGCCGCAACTGCAACTGCGGGTGCAACTCCCCTCTCCCCCGCGATCGTACAGTCGTTCGCGCCAATCATCCACTTTCATCCGGACGAGCCTTACCTTCCATGCACCATCGAACACATTCTGAAGAACGGCGCCTTGAAGGACGTGAGCCCGAAGATGATTGAAGGCCAGAGCACGTCCAGGCCGGCAATCTGCGCCTTAGGTGATACGCTCTGGATGGTCTATACCGACTCAAGGTCGTCGCAACTCTACGTCACATACTCGCCTGACGGCCTGGTCTGGCCGCAAGTCCAACAGATACCGGGGCAGCACACCAGCGTTCCAGCAATTGCTGCCGCGTGGGGTAAGCTGTGGATGGCCTATACGGACGCCAACAACTCGCAGATCTGGGTGACCAGTTCGAAAAATGGCTGGGATTGGGAAC
>JAFAPL010000898.1 GCA_019247135.1 Chloroflexota bacterium
TCTTGGCGGACGAGGCGCCCTTCGTGGTTCCACCGCACTCCGCCACGGACGCCTTGGGGCAGCCAGCTCAGTTCGGCGGCTGCGACGCCGCGCGCCAGGAACTCACCGCTGCAGGGGGTGGATCGTCTCGAGCGTCCGAGGAATCGGCCATCCGCCACCCGCCCGCAGCCGTTAGCCTTCAGCTGGCTCTGTCGACCGCCGCAGCTCGAGACGGCTGCCGCGCCTCGACGGCACTGATGTGTGTACCGATGCTCAGTAGCGCGGCTCGAAATCAAGTCTGAGTCGCGTCGCGTAACTGTCGGCTGCCGTCGTGAAGTCCACTTCGGTACTGACCAGCAGGCGGAACTCGAGTTGTTGCCCGTCGGGAACAGGGTGCGGCCAATCAGCCACGACAATGCCCTGCGAGCCGAGGGCGGTCAGATCGAAGACCTGCTGTTGAACACCTGGCTCGGCGACGCTCAATCTGGGCGTATGGCTGGTAACGTGCTGGCCCGTTCTGATCTGTAGCGCGTCGCTAACCAACCGCAGAACGAAGCCGTTGGCCGCGTTTGTCGCGACGCGCACGACGATCAGGCCGCTGGTCAGGTCGCGGTTCGAGACGGCCGGATCCGCCGCGAAGGTCAGGGTCTCGGGATCGACCTCGATGCTTCCGAATGGCGCAACCGGGAGGGCTTCGGTCGGGCTGGCCGTCGGCGTGACGGTGTCGGTGGGGATCAGCGTTTCGGTCGGGCTGGCCGTCGGCGTGACGGTGTCGGTGGGGATCAGCGTTTCGGTCGGGCTGACCGTCGGCGTGACAGTGTCGGTGGGGATCAGCGTTTCGGTTGGGCTGGCCGTCAGCGTGACGGTGTCGGTGGGGATCAGCGTTTCGGTTGGGCTTCGCGTGGGCGTCCTCGGCGTCAGCGTGAGCGTCGGTGTTGCTGTTGCGCTTGGTGCGAGCACACCGCGACTCGGCGTCGGCGCTGCCGCGACCAACGTGGGACTCGCTGTTGCGCTCGGCGCCGCTGTCAACGTGAGCGTGGGAGCCGGCGTGGTCGTGACCGTCGCCGGTGTCGCGAAAAGCGTGGCAGTAGCCGTCGCGAGCGTTGGCATGGCCGTCCGTGTCACGAGGGTCGGTAGGAGTGGTGTCGCCTTGGGGAGCCCGCTGGTCGGCGTCGTTGCCGTCGCGGCCTCCTGAGCAGCGATTCTGCCGACGGCGGACGTCTGCGCCGCCGCCAGGCTCCGTTCGGGCACGCAGCTCGCAAACACCAGCCAGGCGGCCAGGATCAGTACGCCGAGCGATCTCGGCACGATCGATCGATCAGTAGCTTGGGGTAACCGTGAATGTGATCGTGTCCTGGTAGACGTCGGAGGCGGTGGTGTAGTCGGCGGCAGCCTTGACGTTGACCAGCCACGCGTGCGCGGCGCTCGCGCACAATCCGGTGCCGCAGCCGGAAAGATTCGTACCTAATGGATTGCCAGTCGACCCGGAAGCCGAGCCGCAGTTCTCGCCAGCGACGGTGAAGCCCGCGTAGTTCGTGCTGCTCAGCGTGCCGCCGGGTGCAGGGCTGCCGCTTGCGCCATTATTGGTCACCGCCAGGCTGTAGCCGAACAGACCCGCGCCGCCGCTCGCCCACGCCGCGGCCGCGGCCATGCCGCTGGTGAACGGCCCCAGCGTTGCGGACGGGTTGGTAGTCCCGGTGGGCTGCTTATCCACCTTGCACTGCAACGTGTAGCCGTTTTTCGCGTTGCTGCTCACGCCCAGGTTGATCGGCTGTGTCCCGCTTGTGTTCACGCTCGGGTCCAGCACCAGGGTGAACGCGTTGGTATCGATCGAAAACACGGTGGAGCGGGCGACGACGATGGTGGCCGCGACACCGCCCGAGCTGAACGTGTTGCTGTTGCTCGTCCCACTGTCGATGGTGGCCGGAACGCTCGTGCGGGTCGTGACGGTGCTCGTCGACGTCCCAGCGGTGCTCGTATTGGTAAGACCGCTGAACTCGAGGTAGATCGGAATGCCTGCCGACACGCTCACGGGCGAAGTGACGGTGTAGGTGATCGTCGTACCTGACAGAGCTACGGTGCCCGCGCCAATCCCGAAGTTGCGAGCGACGGCGGGAGTGCCAGCGGTGCCGCTCGGCACGGTCATGGTGATCGACGCGATCGTCCCCGCGGTCGCGGTCTTGAACGAAAACGCGTAGGTGATGTTCGTGGCCGAGGTAGCCGTGTTGCTGACGCTCCAGCTCACGGAAGTCAGCGTTCCCGCGAACGCTGGACTCGTCGGCAAAACCAGACCGACGACCAGAGCCGCGCTTGCCACCAGTCCGAAACCAAAGCGAATAACCCGTCTCGTCATGAATGCCTCCTACCGCACCGGCTCTGGCCGGGTGCGACCGAACAGCGGCCACAGGTAGCCCCGTTTGCGTCGAATAACCATCAGACTGGCAGCGATTGCGCCCAGCAGGAGTACCACGACTGCCCCGAGAATCAAGGGATGTACCAGCCAGATCTCCTCCTCGAGGTCGATCTCGGCGCTGGTCGCGTTGTCGCGGTTGTAGAAGACACGAACGGGCACGCGGAACTTCCCAGCCGTGATGCCCGCGTTCCACGTGTAGCTCAGGTCACGACTGGCGCCCGGCGCGACACGCACCTGATCGTGGAGCTGGATATCTGCCACTTGGTCGCCGAGGATGCTGTTCACCACGCTGGCCTCCAGCCAGGGCGACGCCATCGTCGTTCCAGTGTCTTTGACACGTACCGTCCCGGTGACCGAGTCCCCGATAGTCAATTGCGGAATAGAATGGCTGACCAGCGCCAGGCTGCGAACCCGGTCGCCCATGACGCTGATGGGCAGGAGAGCGCCGATCTCGTTCACGACCTCGATGGGTTCCCGCGCCGTGGGCACAGGAGTCACGATCAGACCCGTGATGTAATCGTCCGGCGGCATGTCAGAGGGAATCGCAACGTGGACGATGACGTCGTGTGACGATCCAGCCGGCAAGGTCAGTTGCGACTCCGACAGGCTCAGGGCGCCGACCCACAATGGGTCAGCCGCGTCTCCAAAGCGGGTCTGGCCATCGTCGAGCAAGTCGACCGCGCGTGGCGACACCCGGACGCTGAGCTGCTCGGATCCCCGATTACTGATGCGTACGGTGTCACTCAGCATCGTGCCTGGCGCGCCTGGCTGGTTCACATCGAAGGTTGACACCACGAGAACGGCGCCCGAATCTGCCCATAACGTGCCGGGCGCGGCGCTCAATGACAGCAGCACCCATAACAGCAGTGGGCGCCAGACATGCTGAAACGATCCCCATCGCAATGTGCTTTGGGCCCGCCACACGCGCCTACCAGCCATACAGGGCATTCGATGCTGTGTCGCCACGAGGCGACCGATTCGCACCTGTACGACTCCCCCGCGTCAGGTGCTGGCTACTCTAGCGCGTCTGTAACGCGCGTGCAAACTGGTTTGCGTTCAGGTTCCTAGCTACGTCCGTACCCCCATTGCCCAGCCATACGGGCGGAAGAGGCCCGTGAGTAGCCATCGCGCAGAGAACTACGCTAAGGCGTCTAGTTTTCTAGACAATTTAGGGGGTCGAGCCCGAGTTGGCGGCGAAGCTGCAAGCGCTCTTCATACGGGCTGAGCCGAGGCGGCGTCGGCACAACATCAGCCAGGTGCTCCCTGCGCGCAAACGGTGGACCCTCTGTCGGCGTGCCATTTCTCACTGGAAGGTCTTCGAGATCACGCGCCAGCCGCCGCATCAGCTGACGAACCTGGGCCCGGTCAACCGGGACGTATTCCGTGGCAAGCTCGCTGGTGTCGCGTAAGTTGACAGTCACGAGCTCTCCGCGATCCAGGTGTTCCAGCCAGTCGGTGCATTCACGCAGAAGCGCCGCAATGGCCGCGAGCGGGACGACCGACTTATCAAGCGGTGCGATCAGTCCACTTTCTAAGAGAGCGGCTGTCGGCTTGCTCGTTGCCGACGCTGGCGCGTGCAGCAGTTGGTGGACACGCGCCGAACTCGGTGGACAGCTGCGGCGATCTGTCGCACGGAAAGACCCTGCCGATGGGCCGCGCTAATAGCGACGGTACGATCCCACTCG
>JAFAPL010000919.1 GCA_019247135.1 Chloroflexota bacterium
TCGGCGCTCGACGATCACGAGCAACGTGAAACAGACCACGCCGCCGACACCGCCGACCAGCACCAGCGGCGACGCCCACCCGTCTTCGACGCCGCGCGACAGCGCCAGCAGCATGCCCGACAGACCGAACCCGGACAGGAGAAAACCCGCCGGATCGAACTTGCCCGCGCCTTCCTCACGGTGCTCGCGCAGCACGAACCACGAAAAGAGGAACGAGGCAATGCCCACCGGCAGGTTGACGTAGAAGATCCAGCGCCAACTGATCTTGTCGACGAGAAAACCACCGAAAACGGGGCCGAGCATCGGCGCGACCATGGTCGGGATCGACAGCACGGCCGACGCGCGGGCGCGCTCCTGCGGTGTGAATGCTCGGTACAGCATGGCCGTGCCGACGGGCGTCATCATTCCGCCGCCGACGCCCTGGAGCACGCGGAACAAGGCAAGTGACTCGATGCTCCAGGCGGCGCCGCACAGGGCGGAACCGATGATGAACATCAACGTGGCGAACAGGAACGTACGTTTGGTCCCGAAGCGATCGCCGATCCAGCCGCTTGCCGGGATCCAGATCGCCAGACTGAGCAAGTAGCCAGTCACGGCCCACTCGAGCATGGCCGTGCTGGCCTGGAACTCCTGGCCGAGTCGCGGCAGGGCCACGTTGACGATCGTGGTGTCCAGGATTTCCATGAACAGGCCGAACACGAACGCGCCGGCGACGAGCCACTTGTACGCGACGCGGTCGCGCCAGCGGACGAGGAAGTTGCCGCTCACCGGTCCAGAGTTTACGGATTTCAGCGGTGCTGAACCGATTTAGCAGCACGCACGCGGTCCACGAGGGCTCTGCTACCGCCGCCCAGGGACATTCTCGTCCACCCGCGTGCCGTCGCCGTCGCCCGTCGCGGGGTACGTGGGCCGGAACGCTGGCGATCGCGTTGCCCATGTGAAATCCGGAGTCTCCGAAGGACCGCCGCGCTGGCCGCCCGGTAGCCTCTATGCGCCTTGGATTCACACGACGCACGGCCACCCTTCTATCGACGCATCGAGCATGGCGTCATCCCCGTGCTCGAGGCAGCGGACGCGGTGGCTTACAGCCTGGTCGGACTGGTCTTTCTCGTGGCGGCCTTTGGCATGCTGATCTACTCCGTCCTGGCGTTCCCGACTAGCCTGGCGCAGGACGGTTTTCCGCTCGCGATCATCACCCTGATCAATGACCTGCTGCTGGTCATGATCATCCTGGAAGTCCTGCGAACCGTGCTGTCGTACCTTTCGGAGCGCAGCGGCTCGCTGCGGCCATTCTTGTTCATCGCGGCGATCAGCGCCACCCGCCGCATTCTGGCCATCGGAGCGCAGATGAGCATCCGCGGCGACCAGATGGATCCCGACCAGTTCCGCCAGTTCATGGTCGACCTGGGCGTGAACGCCGCGGCCATTCTGGCGATCGCGGTCGCGCTGTACCTGCTCGACCGTCGCGCCGAACAAAGTCTCACCGCTCAATCAACTGATTGATGGCGCACCAGGGTGGATTCCATCAACTGATTGATGGGCCCCGTCACGCTTCATCAACTGATTGATGGCGCTGCGGCGTACCCGTTGGGGCTGCCCGCTTCTGCGCGACCCAGATGTCCTCGGACGGCCACCGCTTCGCCCATTCGGCAGGCACGAAGTCGTAGAACTCGTGCGTCTGTGCATCCGCTGGCGCTTGCAGCTCGATCAGATCCAGCACCTCGAACCCGCTCGCGCGCAGCACACGAATCCATTCGCCATGCCCGATGTGGAATTCGATCCCGCCGTCGAAATCCTTCCAGTCGACCCTGTACGAGCCGAACTGCGGTCGCATCAGGCGTTCGCCCACGCTCCCCTGGTCCGGCGCGCACAGGACGACCAGCATCGAGTTGCGCAAGAACACCAGGCGCCCGCCCGGCCGCAACAGCCGAGCGGCCTCGGGAACCCAGACGTAGGGGTCCGCCCAGATGGACGCGCCGTACTCCGAGAGGGCCAGGTCGAACGACGCATCTGGTAATGGCACCTTCTCAGCCGGCGCCTCGACCAGCGGAAAGTCGATGCCGAGCTCGCGCTGACACCTGCGCGCGGTTTCGAGCTGTGCTGGCGTCGGATCCACGCCGACCGGCCTGGCGCCACGTCGGGCAAGCCAGGCTGACCAGTAGGCCGTCCCACAACCGAGCTCGACGACGTCGAGTCCTTCCACTTGTTCTGGCAACGCGTGGACCTGACTTTCCGGGACTTGCCAGACGCCCCAGGACATCTCCGCGTCCTGCCACGCGGCGAGCGCCCGGGCGTCCGTGTACTGCGCGTTGCTGCGCGTCCAGAGCGCCTGGTTGATCGCGACGTACTCGTCTAGTGAGAAGTCCACGCGGCGCGTGCTCCAGCCGGCTCGAACGCGGGCATGACTTCCTCCGCGAACAGCCGCATCGACCTGAGCACGCGCTGCTGATCCATGTCCCCGAACCAGAAGCTGCAGTTGAAGTGCCCGATGCCGACCACCTCTTCGAGACGCATGATCTGTTTCCTGACCGTGTCCGGCGTTCCGATGACCAGGTAGCGGTCGAGCAGATCGTCGGTGCTCGGTTCTGTCGGACCTGACACGGGTATGGCATGGCCGTTCTCGACGCGCTCGTAGTTGTTGCGCAAACTGAGCGTCACACGCATGTTCCACCGCGCTTCGTCCACCGCCTGACGCGCATCTGCCTCGCTGTCGGTCACATAGACCGCGCGTTGGACGCCAACTTCAGGCATGCGCGCCGGCCTCACCTCCGCGAGCAGCGCATCGAACTGGCGCCGAAAGTCCGCCATGCGTTCGACTGGCACGCCGAAGCCACCCGTGAGCAGGTTGAATCCGCGCCTGACGGTTGCCTCCACCGACTGAGGACTCTGCGCCGTCACCCAGATCGGCGGGTATGGCCGCTGCTTCGGCTGGGGAAAGACTGTCGTCTCGGGAATGTCGTAGTGCCTGCCGTGATAACTGAATGGCTGTCCTTCGAGCGCGGCGAGGATGATGTCGACAGCCTCGTCCCAACGGGTGCGTGCCTGGTCGAGGTCCAGTCCGAGACGCGTGAACTCGTATTGCTGGTAGCCGCGGCCGAGTCCGATGTCGACACGGCCGTCCGCGAGCTGGTCGAGCATGGCGATCTCTTCGGCCATGACCAGCGGGTGGTGCAGAGGGACCACGATGACAGCTGTACCAACACGGACGCGCGTGGTTTTGGCGGCTATGTACGTCGCCAGCTGGACCGGGCGCCCGACGTAGCCGTAGGTCGAGAAGTGGTGCTCGGCGATCCAGACGTTCCGAAACCCGAGCGCCTCGGCGGCTTGCGCCTGCTCGATCGCCCGTGCATACACCTCACTGGCGGGACTGGCGGACGGTGATTGCATGAGCAGAAACGTCCCGAACTGCACGAGTCGAGGATATTCGCTGGGCCGGATCTCCTGCTCGCCGGCGCAGCAGCATGCCCGGGCTGCACATTGGCGTCTATTCGCCATCGATCAGTCGGCCTCGCGAACCAGCAGCGAAACGCAGGTCTCGCTCGACGGACAAGCGTCACGTGGAGCGTCACGCGGCGCACGAAAAGCGTCACGTGAGCGTCACGCGGGTAGGGAAAAGCGTCACGTAGATCGTCGAACCGAAAGGCGTCACGTGGGGCGTCACGCGGCTTGCGAAAAGCGTCACGTGGAGCGTCGCGTGAAAATGCCGCGGCGGCCGTGGTTCCGCGTACGCTGCCTCGCGTGTCGTCGCTCGTCCGCTGGGTGCACCGCCGCCTTCTGGACACCTACGGCCGGCCGACCTGGGAACCCGCGTACGAACCTGTGGAGGAGCTGGTCGGCACAATCCTCTCCCAGCACACCTCGGACGTGAACTCCGCTCGGGCATTCGCTTCGCTGCGCAGCCGCTTTCAGTCCTGGGAATCGGTCCGCGACGCACCGCTGGGCGAGCTCACCGACGCGATCCGCAGCGGCGGGCTCGCCATCGTCAAAGCACAGCGAATTCAGGCAGTGCTGCGCGCACTCACTGGCCCAGACGGTAATGTCGAACTGCCGGACCTGCGCCGAATGCGCCGGCGGTCCGCACTCGACCTGCTGCTGGCATTACCCGGCGTCGGGCGCAAAACCGCGGCGTGTGTGCTCCTGTTCGGCGCTCACGTGCCGGCGCTACCAGTGGATACGCATGTCCACCGCGTGAGCCTCCGCCTGGGCCTCGTGCCGCCACGCACCACACCCGAAGCGACGAGCGATCGACTGGAGGCGGAATTGGATCCGCGCGAGTATTACGCCTTCCACGTCAATCTGATCCGCCTCGGCCGTGAGATTTGCCGAGCGCCGCGGCCTCGCTGCGAGGTATGCCCGCTGCGCGAGCGGTGCGCCGCGGGGCGACTCACCGCGGTGAGTCGGCCAGCGAGGGCGCGTGCGCGACGAAGTCCATCAGCAACCGCAGCCGCGAGCGCAGGCCCTTGAAAACTTCGAGCGATTAAGCGACTGCTTGCAGTGTGGCGGTGGCGAATTCGCACCCGCCCGATTCACCGGGTCATTCAGGTCAGGGCCGACGAGCGCGCCCACGAAGAACGGTGCCGCCAGCACGCCACGGGGTCGCGACGGTTGCTCCGTCGTTTGAACACAACTCGATCGTCGCCGCGAGCACGGATCAATGATGCCGAATCGGCCAGAGAGGCCTGCGACGCTCGCGCGTCAACTTTGTCGCGCAACGTCCTCCACTCCAGTCGTGCCTCGCCTCCGTTGCAGCCCCAGTGATCCTGCGGGATTTGCGGCGTTTCCGAGCAAAATCCTTGTCTTTCTACTCGCCGGAAAGTCCAGCTGAACGCAGCAAAGTGCCGCATTATCAGTCCGAAGGGGAGCGCAGAGGCATGGTTGACTTGCAAAAGACGGTCAAGAACACCACGGCGAAGGGCGATATCGCCGAGCAGGCGGTAATTCTTGCTCTATTGAAAGCAGGAAAAACGGTGCTCCGGCCAGTTAGCAATGGACTGCGGTATGACCTGGTTGTTGACAACCTTGACGGCACGTTTACGAGAATCCAATGCAAGACTGGTCTGCTCAAGTGCGCTGGGGGCGTAGTCCGGTTTCGACCCCGGAGCGCGGATGCGCGGCGGCCGAACGGCGTGCCCTACCACGGCCAGATTGATATTTTCGGCGTGTACTGCCCACAGAACGAGCAGGTCTACTTCATACCGATCGCCCAGCTCAGTGGAATCAACTCCGAAGCCAGCCTACGGCTGCTGCCCGCGAGAAGTGGTCAGCGAGCTGGGATTCGTTTAGCAAGCGCATACGCCGATGCTCCGTAAACCCAGTTCGAGCCAGAGTTTCGGGGCGGATCAATTTAGGCACCCAAACCCCGGTGGGAGCGGAAGACGAGATTCGAACTCGCGACCCCGTCCTTGGCAAGGACGTGCGCTACCGCTGCGCCACTTCCGCTTGTTGATTTATCGACTCCGAGGATATCAAACGACCTGCTTGGAGCCAAGGCCTTTCTCGCCTCCGTGAGATCACAGCCCGTGCTTGCGTCGGCCCTCAAAGCGAGGCGATGCGCTACTTCCGCCGCAGAGCCTGGACCACGAGCGAGGGCAAACTACTTGGGGTGTCTCTGAGTATGGGCGGCTCGGATCGCGCGCGCGGGATTCCGACGTTGGGCTAGACGGTCACTCGGTTTGTCCCGCGAGCGATAGATGCGGCGCCAGACGGAGAGCGGGGACGAGCGCGAGCAGGATCGCCGCCACGGTTATCACAAAAGCCCAGGCCAGGCCGTCGGACATCGGCTGCTGAATGCGTACGGTCATGGCAACGAGCGCGCCGACGGCGCCAGTGCCTGTCGCGATGCCGACCGTCTCGGCGACCTGGAGCGAGGCGGACGCGAAACCCTCCTCGCCGGACGGGGCCAGGCCGAGGGCCGTCAGCGTCGTGGCCGGGTAGCACAGGCCCATCCCGAAGCCAGTTACCGTCCAGGCGACGATCACGAGGGGCGCGGGCACGGTTGAGTTCAGGATCGCGAACGCGGCGGCGGCGGTGCCGAGAGCCATCATCAGGAGTCCGCCGGCGACACGGAGGGCGCGCGCGGTCAGGGCGCCACGCGCCTGAGCTTCGGCGCGATCTTGTAGCCACGAGGCGGCCACCCAGCCCAGGGCGGCGGCCGTCAGCGCGAGTCCGACCTCCGAGGGCGACAGCCCGCGCTGGGTCGACAGTCCGAGGGGGATCACGGCTTCGGCGCCAAAGAAGCCGAAGGCGAGCAGGCCGCGCAAGGCGATCGACGCGGGCAGGCCGGTTCCGCCAACGAACGTGCCTTGCGGCAGGAGCGAGCGGAGAGCCGGGGCGGCAAGGAGCAGGCCGACGAGCCCGGGCGGAAGTGCGAGCGGAAGGTCCAGGCCGGCGGCGAAGAGGACGAGCGCAACGCCGGCGGTGAGCCGCAGGGCGGTGATGACGCGGCGTGCGTCCTCGGCGCGGTCGCTCAGCGAGTCGGAGACCGCGCGGGGATCCGATGCTGCGGCGGTGGCGGCTGCGACGGAGTCTGTGTCGGCGGCGCGGTCGCTGCGCGAGTCGGAGACCGTGCGAGCATTCGATGCTGCGGCGGTCGCGGCTGCGACGGAGTCTGTGTCGACGGCGCGGTTGCTGAGCGAGTCGGACAACGCGCGAGCGTGCGATCCAGCGCTGGCGCCGGACGTGACCGAGTCGGAGTCGGCAGCGTCGCCGAGCGAGGCGGACAAGGTCCCAGCATTCGATGCAGCGGCGGCGGAGATCACGGAGTGCGCGTCGCCTGGCGCGTCGCTGAGCGAGCCGGACAAGGCCCCAGCATTCGATGCAGCGGCGGCGGAGACCACGGAGTGCGCGTCGGCTGCGGGGTTGGTGGTGGCGTCGGACAATGCGCGAGCGTTCGATGCGGGGGTGGCGCTGGGGGAATTCGAGAGTGCGCTGGGCGGCGCGAGACCGGCGCGCTGCGGCTCTTCTGAAGGCGTGCGGGTCGGCAGGTCGCGCAGGCCACGGAGGAGCATCACGGCTCCGACGGCGACGGGCGGCAGGATGCCCACAAACACCCAGCGCCAGGCGGCATGTTCCGCCACCTGGCCCGCGACGGCAGGGCCAACCAGGGCTGGCGCTACCCACGCCGTCGAGAGGAGGGCCATCAGCCGCGGGCGCAGCGGCTCGGGATAGCCGCGAGCGACCACGACGTACGCAGTCGCGCCCAACGCACCGGCCCCGACGCCCTGAATCGCTCGACCCACCAGCAAGACTGGCCAGCCGGGTGCGGCGCCCGCGACGATCAAGCCCGCCCCAAAGAACACGAAGCCCGCAAGCGCCGGCACCGCGGGGTTGCGGCGATCCGCGGCCTGGCCGCCGGCGATCGCGCCGGTCAGCGAGGTCAGCATGAAGGCGCTGAACGCCCAGCCGTAGAACTCGAGGCCGCCCAGGTCGAGCGCCACGGACGGCATGATCGTCGCCACGGCCATGCCTTCGATCGCGATCGCGGTGACCGAGAGGAGGATGCCGATGGTGAGAGCGCGGTGCTTGCGCGAGAAGACCCCGGCCGGCGCATGCGCGTCCGTTGATGTGGACATCGCGGGCGGCGAGGCAGACTCGGACTGCTCGCGTTCCGCAAGCACAGCTTCACTCCGCGCGGTCACATCTTGAAGCGTGCCAGATCAGGTGGTCGGCAGGCTCAGGCAGATGGGCGGTTCGGACCCTGGACGAAGGGACAGCACGCCTTGCAGTCGCTTTTGCGCGTCAGAATTCCGCTGCCTGCAACGGAGCTTACGCGTGCGGGTGGGTCATCTCCTCGATCGTTGTCTGAACGATGTCCTCCACCACTGACGTGCAGAACGCACAACGGCGCGCTTTGACGGGAATGTCGCTCAGACAATACGGACACTCGCGCGTCTTGGGCGGCGGCGGAGGACTGAACCGATCCATCAACTTCGAGGCCGGCAGGACGATCAGGTAGTAAATGACGGCGGCCATCATCACGAACGCCACCACGGCGTTGATGAAGTCGCCAATCATGAAGCGGCTGTTGTTGATCGTGAAATACAGCGATGAGAAATCCGGTACGCCGCCAAAAGCGCCGATCAATGGAGTGATCAGATCTTTCACCAGCGCCTGCACGACGGCCGTGAACGCGGCGCCGATGACGACGGCGACCGCCAGCTCGATCACATTGCCGCGCAGGACGAATTTCCGGAAGCCCTTCATTGCCTATCCTCCTGTGGGCGCAGTGTACGCGAGCCGCGCATGGGGATTTCACGCCAGACCAAACTGCCGACCAGGCCCATGAGAGCAACGCTCGCGCCGGCCAGAAAGACCCAGTGCAGCGCGCCAGACAGACCAACACGGATGGCGGCCAACACGGTGTCAGCCGCATCAGGCGCTTGCGGAAAAGCAGCACCCACGGCGACGCGTAGGCTCTCGGCAGCCGAGGGATCAAGCAGGGATTGAGGGTCACGGATGGAGGCCCCAGCCGGTCCATCCAGCCACGCGGCCAGATCGGGAGGTAGCGCCGCGTCGACTGACGGCAGAAACCGCAGGATCAGCAATGTCCCGAGCAGCGCCGAGCCCAGCGTCGAACCAATCTGGCGGCAGAACTGGTTGAGCGAGGTCGCCACGCCAAGCTCGTGGAACTCGACCGCGCTCTGGTACGACAGGGTGAGCGTCGGAAAGATCATGCCGGTGCCTGTTCCGAGCACGGCGAGACTGGCAGCCAGCAGAAGGTACGCAGACCCAGCGTCCAGGCGACTCAGGATCAAAAACCCGCACAGAGTCATGAAAAAGCCGACAATCGCGAACTGCTTGTAGCGGCCGACATGCGCGATCAGCACGCCCGCGGCCAGGTTGCTCAGCACCATCGCGACCAGCAGCGGCAGCATGAACGTCCCACTCAAGGTGGCGCTCGTACCCATGACGCCCTGGGCATACAGCGGAACGAAGAGCGCCAGGCAGATCTGACTCATCGACTGCGCCAGCGAGTTGGTGGACGAAATTGCCACTACCCCGTTTCGGAACAGGCTCAAGGGCAGGATCGGATCAGGCACCCGCGCCTCGAGCCACAGAAACAGGCCGAGCACCGCGATTCCAACGCCCAGGAGCCCGACCACGATCGGCGAATCCCACGCGTATTCGCGCCCGCCCCAGCTCAGGGCGAGCAGCAGCAACACGATGCCCGCGACACTGGTGATCGCCCCGGCGAAGTCGATCGGAAGCCGCCGCCGCGAGTAGTGCACCGGGGGAAAGAAGCGCCACAACACAACCAGTGCGAGCAGGGCGAACGGCACGTTGACGTAGAACACCGCACGCCAGGAGAACGCATCGGTCAGGTAGCCACCGACGATCGGACCAATCACGCCAGCCAGACTGAAAACCGCCGTGATCAAGCCGCTGATGCGAGCGCGATCGGCCGGCGCCAGCAACTGGCCCATGATGGCGAAAACGGTCGCGGCCACGACACCACCGCCGATGCCTTGCAACGCGCGGAGCGCGATCAGCTGCGGCATGGTCTGCGCAAGACCGCACAGCAGCGTCATCAGCAAGAAGAAAGCGGCCCCACCGATCAGCATGGGCTTGCGACCGTATCGGTCGCCGAGCTTGCCGCCGATCGGCGTGACGGCTGTGCTCGAGAGGAGGTAGCCCGTGGTGACCCAGGCGTACAGCTCGAAGCCGTGCAGGTCGGCTATGACGCGCGGCAGCGCGTTGGCGACGATCGAGGCGTCCAGCGCCGAGAGGAAGAGGCACAACATGAGCGCACCGAGAGTGAGGGTGAGCTGGCCGCGCCGCATGTCGTCGGAGAGATAGCGGGGCGCGCTCTCGCGCATGGCGCTGGCCTGCATGCAGGGAGCGGGATTGTAACGTTGGCCTGATGTTTCTCCTCCGTCCGCACTTGCGAGCGCGCGCGCGAGCCACGGCTGAGTCCGTAGCGAGAAGGAGAAGCACGCGGTCCGTCGCAAGCAGGACAACTACCGAGTCCTTAGCAAGCCGGACAAGCACCGAGTCCGTAGCGAGACGGAGAAGCACGGGGTGCCTCGCAAGCAGGACAAGCACGAAAAACATCTTGTCGGTGCTGATCGGCATCGGACTGCTCCTCGCGGCAGGGACCCAACCAGCGAGCGGCTCTTCGGGCAAGATGGTGCTCGCGTACTACGTCCCGTATGACGCGACCTCGTGGGACTCGCTGCAGGCGCACGCGGCCGCAATCGACGTCGTCGCCGGACAGTGGGTGAATGCCGACGCTTGCGGCAACCTGAGCAGTCGGGACGACGAAACCGTGAAGGACTTCGCCCACGCCAACGGCTTGCGCGTTGCTCCCTCTCTGTTCGTCGCGTCAGCCTGGGTGGACCATCAAATCCTGACCAACGACTCGGCCATCCAGCAGATGGTCGACTACACCGTCGGCGAGGGCTACGACGGGTTCGATCTCGACCTCGAAGGAGTCGATCCGGCCGATCGTCAGATTCTGACCGACTTCGTCGGCGCTCTGGCGGGCCAGCTCCATGCCGCGGGCAAGATGCTCACGCTTGCCTTGCCAGCGAAGGTGACCGACACCACGTCAGGGTGGTCGGGAGCGTTCGATATCC
>JAFAPL010000927.1 GCA_019247135.1 Chloroflexota bacterium
CTTGTCGGGCGCCTTCTCGCCAGCCTTGAGGACGCGCAGCCGGTCGCCCGATTGGTACAGCAGTGTCTTGCCGTCGCGGCCGATCGAGAAGTCGCCGACGCCGTCCACCAGACGCTCCTGCTTCTGATTCTCGAACTCGTATGACTCGATGATGCCTCGGCCGCCGCGTTCCTCTTCGCCTCGATTGCGGCCGCGGGCACCTTCGATGGGATAGCTCGAAAACAGCGCCTTGCCCTTGATGCCCTCGATGCGGCCGTACCTCGCTTCTCGGACGGGGAATGCGACCACGCGTTGGGAGATGCCGTCCAGGTCGATTTCGATACGCGGTGGCGCGGTCGGGCCTTCCTCGGCCTCGGCCTTCTTTTTGGCCGCGGCCTCCTGGCTCTCGGGCGCCTTTGGCCGAGGAATGAACGGGTTCTGCAGGTCCTTGCGAAGCGTCACGGCAAACGGCCGAGAGCCCTTCGGGAAGCCAAGGTCGAAGTGCAGCTCGTCGTAGACCGGGTCGTAGTCGCGCTGCCCGATGAAGTAGAGGTACTTGCCCTCTGGGTCGAATGACGGGCTGCGATCACGCAGCGTCGGATTGGTGACCTGGGTTGTCTGGCCGGAATCGATCTCGGCTAGCTTGATGGCGGTGGTCTGAGCGGTGTTGCAAAAACCATAGGCGAGCCAGCGACTATCGAAAGACCAGGCCATGCCCTCGATGCGTCCGAACGGACTGCGATCCAGCTGCCGCAAGGATGGCTCATCACCGTCGAGGTTCAGGAGGAGGAGTTCGTTGCGGTGGTTGGCGAGTGCCACCGTGTTCGTCGTTGGGGCAACCTCGAGGTCCACGATGCGGCCCGCGTCCAGGTCCGTGAGAGTTCGCGGCGCGGCTGATCCATCGGCGGTAAGGATCGTGAGCATTTCGCGGTCGCTTTCACCATCGGAGGCCGCGGCGATGACCCGCTTGTGATCGTTGAGCCAGGTGAGCAGGCGATAGCGGACGCCATCAGCCTCGCCGTGCTGCGAGACGGCGCCCTCCCAGTTATGGAAGGTGAAAGCCTTACCCCTCGAGCTGACGGCGAGACCGCTGCCGTCGGGGCTCAACGAGGCGCTTTGCAGGAAGCGCGCGGCGGAGACGAACCGTCGATTGCGCTGTGTGCGTGAGCTGCTGAGACGGATCTGCAGTCGGTGCGGCGCGTGCTCACCAGGATCGAGGACGTAGATATCCGCGCCCGCGTGGTAGGTCAGCCGCGTCCCGTCGTTCGTGAGGTTGCGCGCGTAGTAGTCCTCGTGGTCGGTATGTCGTCGCAGCTCGCTTCCGTCGGGAGTGGTCGAATAGACGTTGCCATAGCCCTCGTGGTCTGAAAGGAAGAAGATGCGGCCGCCGATCCAGCATGGGCTCGACAAATTGCCATCCAGTCGTATGAGTGGCCGAAACTCGCCATGGCCGTCCTTGTCAACCCACAACGTGCCCGCTGTACCGCCGCGATAGCGCTTCCAGTGCGCTGGATCGCGCACGGTATTGCGGCCGAGCACCACACCGCGGTTCGGACCGAAGGCGATCGCGCTCGCGGGTCCCAACGGCACCTGCCGCGACGGCTTGGCCTGCCCATCGGCCTCGACCTCTCTCAGCCAGTATTCGCGCGCGAACGGTCGGTGCGCTGCGCTGGCGTAGTAGACCCTGTCACCAGCGAGCGACCACGCGGACAGGCTCGTTGCGGCTGAACCGTCGTACGTGAGGCGCAGCGACGGTCCGCCTGAGGCGGGCATCACGTAGATTTCGGCGGGGCCTTCTTCGCGCCCGACGAAGGCAATCTGCGCTCCATCGGGCGAAAAGCGCGGCCGACTGGCCTCGCCGACCCCTGCTGTCAGGCGATAAGCGACGCCGCCGCTGGCGCTGACGCGCCACAGGTCGTCTTCGCACGCGAACACGAGATCCTCGCCATGCAGCGACGGAAATCGGTAGTAGCCGAGGTCGGAACCAGCCATGAACGGAAGTCTAACAATGGGGTCACGGTTCAGACCTCAGCAGCAGCCGCAGGACATACGGCAGGATGCCGCCGTGGCGGTAGTACTCGATCTCGATTGGCGTATCGATGCGACACACCACGTCGAACGCAAACTCGCTGCCGTCGGCGCGTCGGCCGTGCACGTTCAGTCGCTGGCCAGGTCGCAAGCCAGCCGCGATGCCGCTGATGCTGAACGTTTCCTTACCGCTGAGCTGCAGGGATGAGCGGGTCA
>JAFAPL010000975.1 GCA_019247135.1 Chloroflexota bacterium
AACGACGACGAGTGGATAATATGCTGAGCAAACCCGCCCCGCCTGTACAGTCTCCTGAGCCATGACCGACGACGTCAACGGCCACCTCGACAGCCCGACCCAGTCGCGTCTCGGCCAGCACATCGCCAGCCTGCGCCGTTCCAACGGCTGGAGCCAGCGCCGCTTGGCCGAAGCCGCCGGCGTCTCACACGGCTACATCGGTTTGCTCGAACGGGGTCGGCTCGCCAGTCCCGGTCGCTTCCGTCTCGACGCGATCGCCCGCGCCCTCAATCTGCGAACGTCAGACGCGCTGCTCGGGCCCGACCCCGACGATCGGCCGATCGCCACCCGGTCGATCGCCACCCGGTCGATCGCCACGCGGCCGCCCGAAACGCGCGCCCAGAGCACCCCGCTCCGCGCGGACGGAGCTCCACCACGGCCAAACGCCGCGAACGTCCTTGGCGCCATCGATCAGGTGCGTGCCCCCTCCGCTCGCCCACTGCCCGTCTTCCGCTGGGGCTCGTGTGGCGACCCGCGCGATCGCGAGAGCCCACCCGACCCCGACCGTCTCGAGTTTCCACCGCCCGGGCGCGAGATGCTCATCGGACCGAACGGCTTCGGCGTGGTGGTCAAGGGCGAGAGCATGGCCGGCCGCGGCATCCACGAAGGTGACGTCGTGTGGGTCAACCCTGACCGGCCGCGTCAGCTCGGCAAGGTCGTGCTCGCGCTGGTCAGCGACGAAAACGGTGCCGCGGGCATGGTCGTGAAGACCTATGCGAAAACAGAGGTCGGCGACTGCCTGCTAAGCGAACCCGTGCCGGGCGAACGCAGCCCCGTGGTCTGCCAGGAGTTCAACGTGATCGGCCCCGTGGTCGGCATTACCTCGTGGCGCCTGCCCATCTGACCGGATAATGCCCGCCGCGACGGCTGCCCCGCCGTTTCGATAAGCCAGGAGCGCCTAAGCGGCTGCCTTTTTGCGCCCGCGGCTCGCTTTCGAAGCCGCCTTGTGCTCGCGCGTGGTCGTCTTCGTCGCCGGCTTCTCTTCGCGGGAGGGCCCGCTCTTGCGCTGGCGTGCCGCCTCGACGCTTGCGCGTAGCGCGGACATGAGGTCGCCTACTTGACGCGCCTCCGGTGCGCCCTCGGGCGCGACCACTTCCTTGCCGTGGGCCTTGGACTCGATCAGCGCCAGGACCGCTTCTCGATAGTGGTCGTGGTACTTGCTCGGATCGAACGGCTCCGCGAGCGCGTCGACCAGTGAGCTGGCCATCGCCAGCTCGCGATCGTTGACCATGACCTGGGGCACGTCTTCGTCACGCTCTCGGATCTCGTCGGGATAAAAGAGCGTCTCGACGGCCAGCGCGCCGTTCTGTGGTCGTAGCGCACAGAGCTGCTCTTTGTTGCGGATGGCGATCGTCGCCATGCCGGTCATGTTCTTGTCTTCGAGCACTTTGACCAGCAGGGCGTATGGCTTCAAGCCGGTCTCGTCCGGTTCGAGGTAATAGCTCTTTTCGTAATAGATCGGGTCGATGTCTTTGGCGTCCACGAATGCCGAGAGCTCGATGGTGTGCTTACTCGGAAGTGGCAGTTGATCGAGGTCCTCGTCGGTCAATTCGACGTACTGATCTTTGCTGACCTCGTACGCGCGCACGAGCTCGTCCTGCTCGACCTCGCGATCGTCGACGGGGCACCACTTCTTGAGCTTGATCCGACTGTGGTCGGTCTTGTGGAGAAGGTGGAACGCGACGTCCTTGTCCTGGGTCGCGGCCATGAGCCGCACGGGGATCGTGACCATCCCGAAACTGATGACGCCCTTCCAGATCGACCGAGCCACGCGACACCTGGCGCAAGATCCGCGCCAGAAATTCGATCGTGTGAATCGGAGCGGTCGTAGAATAGAACATGCGTTCGCTACATCAGCCGTGGGCCCTGCATACGTTCCAGACTGCCGTCGCGGAAAATCGCTCCATCAGGACGGTCCTGGCGCAGCTCGGGTCGACAGTGTCGGGCACGAATTATCTCTGCGTACATCGACTCGTGGCGCAACACGGATTGGACACGTCCCACTGGCTCGGGCAAGGCTATCTGCGCAATACCCACCATTCTTGGAGCCGGTCGATACCGCTCGAGCGCATCCTCGTCGAGAGCAGCACGTACGAGGACCGGTTCAGACTGAAGAAGAGGTTGCTCTCGGCCAGCCTCTTACGCGACGCGTGCGCTGTCTGCGGCATCACAGAGTGGCAAGGACGGAAACTCGTGCTGGAGCTCGATCACGTGAACGGCGTTGGCGATGATCATCGCATCGCGAACCTGCGTCTGCTTTGCCCGAACTGTCATTCCCAGACGTCCACGTACTGCGGCAGAAACAGACGGCTCGGCCGCAGGCGCGTAGGTGATCAGTTACGTTGTGCCGAGGGGGGGACTTGAACCCCCACGGGTTTCCCCAAGCGGTTTTGAGTCGCTCGCGTCTGCCGATTCCGCCACCCCGGCCAGTGGGCGGCTGCATTCTAACCTAGCGGATGGCGTGCTAGTCCCGCGCAGCCGACCAGCCGCGCAGGTCCTGCATCAGCCTGCCGCGCAAGGTTGAGGGTGCCCCGACCGCGCGGCCGACACCCGTCGAGGCCAGCGCGACGACGCCCAGCAACAACAGCAGCACGGATGCCAGGCCCGCCGCCGCTGGCACCTGGCCGCGGCTGTCGATCACGATCGGCTCGGCCGGCGCCTGGCCGAACGCACTGTACGAAAGCGAGCGGATCTTGCCTTCCTGAACAACCGCGTCGACCGTCACCTGGAAGCCAGACAGGCCCTGCGCCTGTGCGGCGCTGCCCAGCCCGCCTCCTGAACGCTCGGTCCAGGTCACTTGATTGCCGACCGTATGTCGATCAGACACGACCACGAAGCGGGCCCGTGCGGCCGAGCCCTCCAGGAAGCGCCGGATCTCGTCTTTGCCGGTGAAGGTCGTGTTGCGCTGGACGATCGTGGCGTCGTCGGCGAAGTAGCTGAGTGCGCCGTCGATGTCACGCTGGTTGCGCGCCGTCTCGTAGGACGTGATCACTGCTTCGGGGTCGCCCGGACCCGCCTGGGCGCTGCTCGAGAGTGACCCAACGACACCCGTCAGCAGCAAGAGCGTGGCACCGACCGCGAACGCAAGCAGCCGCCAGATCATCTACGGCCAGTATAGGCCTTGGGCTCGGGGAGGTTAGCCGCCGATCTGGCTCATCGAACGAGAGGCGCGCTGGAACGCGGCGCCTTCGTTGATCTTGTGCTTGAGCTCCTTGTGTCGCACCGCCTCGACCAGCAAGTCTTCGAGGTGCTGGTCATCGGCGCTGGTGCGCAAGGGTGTGCGCAGGTCCCACTCGTCGATGGAGAAGAGGCAAGTGCGTATCTGGCCGTCGGCAGTGAGGCGGATGCGGTTGCAGGTCCCGCAGAACGGTTGCGAGACGGGATTGATGAAGCCGACCTCACCGATCCCGTCGGCGAAGGTGAAGCGTCGTGACGTGCTGCTGCGCTCGGCGGGGATCGGCACCAGCGGCATGAAATCGCGTTCGATGATGGCTTGGATCTCGCCGCCGCCGAGGACGAGCTCGCGCTGCCAGTTCCCGTCGGCGTCGAGCGGCATGAACTCGATGAAGCGGATCACGTACGGCTTGCGACGGGCCAGTTGCGCGAACGCAACCACTTCATCTTCTGTGAAGTTGCGCATCGCCACAACGTTCACTTTGATTGGTGCGATGCTGGGGTAGCGCTCGAGTTCTTCGAGACCGGCCAGGACCTGGTCGAGGCCGCGCCGGCGCGCGATCTGGTGGAAGCGGTCGTGCTGCAGGGTGTCGAGGCTGACGTTGATCCGCCGCAGCCCGGCTTCCGCCAGCGGTTTGGCGAGCGAACTCAGGAGAAAGCCGTTGGTGGTCAGGCTGAGGCTCTTCAGCGGCAACCTGGACAGGCGGGCCACCAGGTCAGGCAGGCCCGGCCGTAGCGTCGGCTCGCCGCCGGTGAGTCGAATCTCGTCCACGCCCAGATCGACTGCCAGGCGCGAGATGCGTTCAATCTCGTCGAACGACAACAGAGAGTCGCGTTTGAGCCATTGCATGCCTTCCTCGGGCATGCAGTAGACGCAGCGGAAGTTGCACCGATCGGTGACCGAGATGCGGAGGTCGCTGATCTGTCGGCCGAAGCTGTCGACCAGGCGTCGATGCTCAGCGCCGAGACGGGGAGCCTCACCCGACGACGGGTGCAAGGTGGTTGCAGGCGGATCCATCAAGAGGCTCATGCGGGGTGACTTGTAGTATAGCCGTTGCGACAAGTTGAGCCAGGTTATCAAGAGGTGGATAGGGCGTCGAGCGCACGGCGCCCCCAGGCCTGGATCTCCTCGCTGGCGCCGAGCGTCGCGATCGCTTCGAGCCGGTACCAGCCGACCTGGTCGCTCTCGGCGAGGGCCGCGTCGATCTCCGCGGCACGCAGGTCATCGGGATCGGGCACGGCGAAATAGACCAGGTCGATGTGCTGGTGCCCTGGATAGATGTCTTCGACCTGGATGCCCGCCGGTATGACCAGTTGGCGTGGCTCGTCGATCGGCAGGCCACGCGGGCCAACGAGCCGCGCACGAATGCCGGTCTCTTCCTCGACTTCGCGCAGCGCAGCTTCGTCTGGCAGCTCACCGTCTTCGATATGGCCACCGGGCGGGAGCCATTTCTCGAGCTTGCGGTGGTAGTGGAGCAGGACCGAGTCCGCGTGGACCACGAACACCGCTACGGTGAAATGGCGTAACAGCTCGCCAGGCGCGAGCGGCGGGTGTACGGGCATCGTGAGACCGAGGAGAGCGAACTCTATCCTGTCGGCGTGCCACGCGTGCTCAAGGTTCTCCTCGAGATAGACGACGAGCTTGTGCGCGCGCTGAATGGCCTGGCTCGCGACAACTCGGCCGTGCGCGCCGGCACGGCTTTGTGCGCGCGATGGCTTTCGTTCCTCGAAATCGGGCTCATGCTGCTGCTGGGTGCAACTGGTCGGCGAAGCGCCGCGTGGCAAATGTTGGTCGCGGTCGCAAGCGTCTATGCGGCGTGCGAGTTTGGTGGACTGGTGTGGCGTCGACGTCGGCCGTTCGAAAGGCTAGACGGCATCTCCCCCCTCTCTTCGCACGCGGGTGGCAGGTCGTTTCCCTCGCGGCACGTGGCGTCTGGCCTGGCGATGGCGGCGATTGGCAAGCGCGCGCATCCAGGCCTCGGGGCACTGATGGAGGCAATCGCGTGGATGCTCGGATTGAGCCGCGTCATGGCAGGGCTGCATTACCCGAGTGACGTCATCAGCGCGGCGCCGCTCGCGCCTGGCGAGCTGTTACGCCATTTCACCGTAGCGGTGTTCGTGGTCCACGCGGACTCGGTCCTGCTC
>JAFAPL010000173.1 GCA_019247135.1 Chloroflexota bacterium
GCGCTCCCACAGGGACACCCGGCCGGCGTAGACGGTGCGCTCGATCTGAAACTCCTGGAAAGCCAGGATGCCATCAGCGCCGAGGTGGCCCGCGAGGCGGCGCAGCACGCCGGCGGGGTCGGCAAGGTACATCAGCACGAAGCGGCCGACCACCGCATCAAACGAGCGCTCGACCGGAAACTCGCGCACATCGCTTTCAACGAAGCGGACCTGTTTGGCACCGCTAGCGACTGCCCGTGCCTGGGCCAGTTCGAGTGCACGCGCGTTAGTGTCCACGCCGACCACTTCGCCTGAGCAGCCGACAAGTTCGGCCAGGCGTAGCTACTGCGCCCTGATCAGGTCTACGATGCCCGTGCAACACCCGCCGAAGTAGAGAACCGACAGTGCCGTTCGGACCATCTGGCGACGATCCGCAGACCGAAGGGAAAGGCAGGTCTGTGCCGTCCCGTGGGGCCCAGCTGGCGCAGCCTGTTGAGCAAGCATTTCGGGCGCTTGGCGTAAACTCGGATGCCGTCCCTGGCGTCGCCGCGATTGCCATCGTCACATGGGTGATGTTGGCGTTGTTCAGTCCCCGCCTCACCAGATTTTTAGCCATAGAAGATCTCGACGCAAAACTATTCCAATTGCGTATGCGTTCGTCGCAATCGCCTTCGCCATCGCCGCTGACCGTATCGCTAGTCTGTTAGACGTCGTCTACGATCCGCTGTACTCCACGGGTGGTCGTCAGGAGCGCGAAGCTCGGGTCCGATTGCCGTTCTTGTTGCCGCCCGGAAAGGAACTCGCCTCGTGGAGGAACAGTGCTCGGCAGATCCTGGCAGACACGGAGCCGATGTACAGCCAACCAGAGATCGGCATCTACGACAAAGTCCTTGAAGTGGTCCAAGCCAAGAGTCGCAGCAGATTCCGCGACATCCAGAACAAGATGGTCTTATCGAAGTTCGCCAGGAGTTGTGTCTTCCTGTGCGTCGGCATCACGCTCTACTTGATCGTCGTTCTTGGCTCATACATTCTCGGCTTAGCATGTCTGGCCTTGGCCGATGCATTCTTCCTCGCCTATCTTCAGTTCCGCGTTCAACACAACACCCAGATGTATCGCGTCTTCTGCGAAGCGCAGACGGCGAAGCCCGCTCGCAGGTCGAAGTCCAAACGCTCACCTGCGATGAGCTGATTTGGACGATGTTGGCCGCGCTCAGACCTGGCTCTCAGCTACAACCAAATGGAAGCGATTTTCGAGCCGGCTGCCGAGATTTCGGTCCCATCGACACAAAATGGCGCCTCGGAACCCATTCTACAAAGAAAGCATCATTTAGAAATTGCGTGAACCCACCACAACATCACACGTGCACCACATACGTCCGAGAATGTGATGTAGTGTAACTTTGAGCGAGTCGTGTGGGTTTGTCTGAGTGAATAATAACGGTATCGATGGTGAAGCTGCGCCGATGACCAGGCTCTCGTGAGAAGGCAACGAAGTATCGTCGACCAGAAGGCCTAAAGAGGCGCTGCTACGGAGATACGCCAGGAGGTGTTCAGGCTCGTCGCAGGTCATCTCAAAACGCCTCCGGTGGGCACCCGACCCAGGCTACTTCATGTCGATGCTCATGAATCGGCGAGAGGACGAAACCTGGTCACGCCTCACCCTTGACGGGGTCGGCGACCTGAGCGACCATTCTGTGCGTTGCACCCGCTGGAGATGAAGCCAACGGCGACGCACACGCAGAAAGCGCAGAACGTGCGGCGTTCGCTCGATCACCACACGCCGGCCACAACCGTGCAGCGCAGCCTCGAGCAGGTCCTGCGGTCCACCGGCCAGCCGCTGCCAAGTGATCTGCGCGCGGACATGGAGACGCGTCTCGGGCACAACTTCAGCCAGGTCCGTGTGCATGCCGACGGGCCGGCGGCAGATTCGGCGCGGATCGTCAACGCGCTCGCGTACACCGTCGGGGATCACATCGTATTTGGTCAGAGCGGCTTTTCGCCCTTGCGTCCCCGTGACCGACACCTGTTGGGGCACGAACTTGCCCACGTCGTCCAGCAGCGCAGTCACGGCGGTGCGGAGGGGCAGGTGATCTTGCTGGATGCCGACCCCACCGGCCCGCTGGAGCAGGAGGCTAACCACGCCGCCGCCGCCGCAATTGGGTGGGGAAATCCGGTTGGTTTCAGCTCGGCGAACGGTCAACGCGTGCAGCGCCAGGTGGCGGTTCCAGACATCGGACGCCCAGTTCGCCTATCGGGCATGACTGACCGGCAGCTTCAGGATCGCTATGACCAGATTGTGGATCACTTCACAGGAGCGACCCAGTCAACTATCGGTGACGACCAGCTCGTGGCCGAGGCTGGTCAGATAGGAGTTATCCTCACCAGCCGGACCGGGCGGACATTCGACGTTACTGAGATCCAACAGATGCGCAAGTTCTTCGAAGCCAATGCCAAAGCCGCCAAACCGAAGAGTTGTATTGTCACGTTGAACCAAGGGGTAAAGCTGCTCCTCAGCCAGCCGAAGCAGAAGACCGCTGGCAGCGTCGACGAGACTGCCGCGCGCTTGCAGCAGTCGGGCCACGCAGGTGCCGAGCGACGGATCGATTTCCTCGACGCGCGTGGTCGAAAAACTACGGGTACGCTGTCGCCGGTGCGGCTCCGGGAGAGCGTGTTTGATGCGGTGGTCGCCCTGGCCGGCGGCGATCGTGGCTGGAGCGCATTCGTCATGAGCTTGATGGACGGCTACCACAGTGTCACGTTGTCACTCGACAACACCGACCCGAGCCACCCGAGGATATTCTGGTCCGACCAGTGGAGCAGCAAAGGCGGCTTCAAGGAGTACACGCGAGCGGCGCTAGACAAAGAGATCGAAGACCTGACTCATCAATGGTGGGAGGAGGAGGCCGCAGGCATTGGTGAGTCGGCTAAAAAGACCCACCGAGCGGTGCGCATGAACACACTCGTACGGTTGTATCGGCTCATCGGCACACCGCATCACGTCGGGCCCGCCCCGGAACCACGGTCGCGTCTAGGCCCGCCGGTATTCCCACCGGGCTGAACCGGCGCGGCGTGCCGGTGCCGCACCCCGGTGGCGCTCGTGCAGGGTTGGTGACCGCCGGTTCGACCGGTGGTGACGTGCAAGCGCAAAGGGAGCTGCGCTCCCTTGCTGGTCAACTGTCTTGAACGCCGTCAAGGGCCGCCGCGATGCTGGTCGCGGCCGACTCGCTAACCAAGCTTTTGATGCTTTCAACGAGCGCGATCGTCGACTTGGACAGGAACGCTCGGTTCCCAACCAGCCCGTGGTTCAATCAGTTGAAAGCACGCAAGCGCTGAATCGTTGAGCCGTGACGTGCGAGGATGGCCGCCTTGCTGCCCCAGATCGAGCGTATCGTCGTGATCAACAACCTGCCTGCGGTACCACCGAGGTCGTCACCCTGGCAAATGAGGATCCGGTCTAAGAGCTTTCGGTTTGTGGTCGTGGCCGCGCGGCGACCCAGCCGGCAGACGCATCGGTTACCATCGCGATCGCAGCGCCGTGCGAGGGGGTGCGTTACGACCGAGAATGTCCGGCGTCCGGTGGATCCCTGGAACGAATCGTCGATCACCGCCCCCGAGGAGGCCAGGGTCCGCGACCGCGCTCAACTGCTCGAACTGCCCGGCCAAGGGGACAACGGGCCGCGATTCGAAAGGCCTACCCTCGATGCGCTTGGCGCTCCAGGTTCCTCTGGCGTTATAGCACTGTGCCCGCAGCTGCTGAGAGACCTGAAGTTATGTTCGCTCATATGCTGAAGGCCGCACAGGCCAAGCCTGCTTCGCAGACCGTTCCCGCGCGCGCTCCGAAACCGGCGCGACACGAGGCGCCCAACGACCAAGCCGCAGGGGCTGAGCCAGCGCTGACGCTAATAAGCGGCATGGATGCAGCGCCCAGCGCGGCATGGGACTTCAGCAAAGTCCCGGTCTCAGCGCCCGACCAGCCAGCTCGCCTTCGAGCGTCCCCAACGCTCGTCCGGCCGGAGCTTATCGTTGGGCACGTTAACGATCCGCTCGAGCATGAGGCGGACCGTCTCGCGGCGCAGGTGATGCACATGCCGGGCCTCTCATCTTCCACGCCCACCGCCCCGCCGCGACTCAGATGCACCTCGGCTAGTGGGGAGGACGACCGATCCATGACGCTGCAAGCGAAGCGGCATGACACCTCCGTCGCGGCCCCCCGCAACGCGCTCGCTCTCGTGCATCAGATAGTCCGCTCGCCAGGGCGACCACTCGACGGACCTGACCGTGCCTTCTTCGAGCCACGTTTCGGGCACAACTTCAGCGAGGTGCGCGTCCACGCAGATACACAGGCCTCGGCCGCCGCGCATGAGGTGACGGCCCAAGCCTTCACTGTGGGTGAGCACATCGTGTTCAGCCAGGGCCAGTTCGCCCCTAACAGTACCGCAGGCCGGCATTTGCTCGCGCACGAATTGACACATGTGGTTCAGCAACGGGCGGGAGGACCTGCCTTGCAGCGGCGTGCCGCGAACTGTCCCGATGCGCCACCCTCGCCACCGACGATCAAGACGATGGACGACTTCATCGCTCTGGTGGCGCGCGTGGAGACTGACAACCCCTCGATCAAGAACGACCCGATCCGCATCGCACGGCTTATCTCCAGAACGAAGTACGAAGGGAGTGCCTGGGACTGGATGCTTCCGAGCACGAAAGGAGAGCCCGGCGTCGCACTAGACCAGCGAATCGAGCCGGGCTCCAAGCACCCGTATGGGCATCTGAGTCTGGGACCCCGTGCCAGGAGCGTGAGACACATCGGCAAGGTAACGATGGACGACATCGGCAGTCTGTGTTTCAAGCTGACCGTCTCACTGCCGGGCGGCGGCGTGGAGGATCCCATGCACATTATCGCTGGCATTGTGGCGGACGCTGAGGCGCTGCCTGCCGGTACAGGCGCAACGGGACTCTCGAAGGTCGTCCAACCACTCCCGGCATCTGTGTCGCAGCGCGGCGCTTCCACGTGGGTGGGCGACGTAGGTCAAGCGGCGGGAGAGTGGATGGCAGTCGTCCCGCTGCCGGACAAAGAGGGGGCCACAAAGGACGACTATATGCTCAAAGAAGCACCAGCGCAGGATCTGATGGCGGACGTGGATGGAGTGGCGATGACGTCGAAGTCCGCAGCTAGCGGCTTCGCCTTGGACAGGACGAAACCGCTGTCGGACAACTTGCAGCGGTTTTTCTCTCCGGCGCAGCGCACAGGGCGAGCGCGTCGCTTCCATATCTTCTGCAGCGCCGAAGGATTTGCGCTCGAACCGGATGGCGTCACGCTAACGAACAGTGCCAAGAAAGCGATTGGCCAGCAAGTCAAGGATTTCGCCGACTGGTATACAAGAAACAACCCGCACGTCCTCCTGTACCTCGCTAGCGTCTCGCGTAGTTGGCACGTCAGTAAGGCCCTGGTCGATCGAGCTGGAGACTGGCAGTGGTTCGCGGATAAGTTCGTCAGGTTCGTCCAAGAAAACCTGGCGACGGAAGGGCCATGACCGCCTCGGCCTGCGGTGGGAGCTCGGCGAGCGCTTGCAATAGTCCCTCGAGCTGAATCGCTCGCTGGTCCACGCAGTCGATGGCAAGCCATACCACACGGGTGTCATTACGACTTGGAGGCTGATCAAATGCCTTTGCGATCTGCCACACTCTCGGGCGACCCGGTGCTGGAACAGTGCCCTGAGGGCACGCATAGAATGTTGGCCGGCGAAGACGGATTACCCGTCAAGCGGCTGCAACAAGCGCTAAACGATCTTGGACACTGCGTTGGTCCAGCCGGCGCGGATGGAATTTTCGGACCCGATACCGGCGCTGCGGTGACCGCGTACAAAGCTAGCCCGGGTCTGAACCCGAACGACCCCGTCGTCGGGACGGGGCACAGCCCAGTCTCTCGATAATGACCTATTCTTCGATCCTCCAGCTCTGGACGCGACGTTCGCGGAGTTCAGCCCCTCAGTGGTTCACCATGCGTCAGGCTCGAATTGTCGGCGCTCCTGCATGCCGCTTCATCAGCGTCGCCGATGCGGTACAAGCAGGCGGCGCGGGCGCGCATTCATCGAGCGTGTATCCAACGCTACACGGGCACCGGCCACGCTGCAGGGTGTCGTCGTGCATGAGCTCACCTACGCACGTAACCTCGAAGGAACTCTTGAGTTGCTAGCCTAGACAGACACGGACCCGAATGTTTTCGCTGATATCGCGTTGGTTCAGGCTCGAACAGCGGCGAACGGAGCCAGCGCCGGCGTGGTTCGCTCGTTCGTCAATGAGATCGTGGCTCGTCCCGTGCAAAATCCTGCACCGACCAGGCCGCCTACTACCTCGGCCGCTGCTGCTCCTTCAAGCAGGTGTGACATCGGTCGGCACTGTGTGCCTCGTTTCGCGGCAGCATCTCGAACAGCTCAGTCGGGACGAACAGCGCGACCTCACAGCCGCCGGTTCTGGGCGGCGCGCTGATCGTCAAGGGCCCGGATGAGGACGCCGTGGCGGGCTGTTGCAAACGCCTCAGCAGCACCGGCTTTCGGGCGGCAGGCTCCACGACACGCACACATCATCACTTTCGGCCAGCGGGGTGAAACCGGTGCCGCTCGCGGAAGACGAGGCCGAGGGCAACAAGAATCAGCCCGACAATTCCCAGGCCGGTTGCTCCCGTTGTCGGCGCATCCCCGGTACGCGGCAGGGTCGAAGCACTGGGAAGGTCCGCGCAGGCGACATACACGGCCAATTCCTCTGCGGACTTATGCACGTGGAGCGCCTTGGCAGTGGACTCGAGCTGCTGGAGCGATGCGGCCAACTCAGTCGTCGAGGTGCCGTTGACAACCGGCTGCAGCGAAAACGTCGGCGTCGGGTTCAGGTTGGCGCACGTCCCATCGTGGATGTGCGCGGGCTGTGCGGCGTCCGGTGGGCCACCCTCAACGCGCAGGTCGACCCGTACTCGACCGTCGCCCAGGTCCGTCAGCACCGCGGTCCCTGTCTGCCCCGAGTTGTTCTGACTGTCGAGGTGGACGGTCACACTCGGGGTGCTCTGGGCCAAGACACCTGCCGCCGACAAAACACTCAGAATCAGCGCTGCTCCCAGCGCGGACAGAAGCTGACCAGTGCTGGCGCCCCGGACCCGGCTCAGCCGCCTGGATCCCGAAGCTCGGGTCGGAACTCGGCTGGCGCTACTCCAGCATGCCATCTCGTACCCCCATCGATGTGGATGATGAAAGTTGCAGAGCGTGGGCTACTGCACGGTCGGGACGTCGGCGCATGCCGTGTAGACCGAGAACTCCTGGTCCGATCTGTGGACGTGGATGGCATGCGGGGTCGCGAGCAGCTCCTGGAGGGACACGTCCAGATCGGTCTCCGAAGTGCCGTCGATCACCGGAGGAAGGGTCAAGCGTGGATTGGGCTGCAGGTTTGCGCACGTGCCATCGTGGATGTGCGCTGGCTGTGGGCTGCTACCTGGCTGGGTACCAACAAGCTGCACCAGGATGTGCACCTTGCCGTCACCGGTGTCTGTCAGTGTGGCGGTGCCGGTTTCGCCCGAGTTCTGCTGACTGATAACCGGTAGCGTGACACGTTGCGGCTGGCGGGCGATCTGGTCGGCTGACGGGATGTCAGCGCAGGCCATGTAGACCGAGAACTCCTGGTCGGATCTGTGCGCGTGGACGGCATGCGGGCTCGCCAGCAGCTCCTGGAGGGACACGTTCAGATCAGTCTCCGAACTGCCATCGATGACCGGGGGAAGGGTCAGACGTGGATTGGGCTGCAGGTCCGCGCACGTGCCATCATGGATATGCGCGGGCTGTGGGCTGCTGCCCGGCTGGCTGCCGACAAGATGCAGGGCCACATGCACCTGGCCGTTGCCGATGTCGGTCAGCGCCACGGTGCCAGTCTCACCAGAATCCTGTTGACTGATGACCGGCAACGTCAGATTCCGGGGCTGGCGTGCGATCTCGTGCCGCTCCACGCCCGCGAGCTGTCCGCTGCCACTCGTCTCGCCACCCACGATGAGGACCTCGGCAGGCTGGATTAGCGAGGTCGTGTGAAACCGACGCGACTGCATGCTCACGATGGCGGGGGCCCAGCTGTTCGCGGTTGGGTCGTAAAGTTCAGCCGTATTGCCGCTTTCCTTCAGCCCACCAACCACCAGGACCTGACCACCAGGGAGCGACGTCGCGGTCTGGCCGCTGCGAGCGCTGGCTAGCGGCGCTGCGACCGACCATGTATTCGTGCCGGGGTCATACCGCTCGGCGGATGCGAGGAACCCTCCGCGGGTAAAACTGTTCGCTCCTCCAACTACGAGCACCTGGCCATTGGGCAGGAGATTTGCAGTGTGTTCCAGGCGGCCCTCCGCGAGAGATCCTGCCGGACTCCAGGTGTTGGTGAGGGGATCGTACTTTTCGGCCGTCGTCTCGGAGTTAGTGCCAAAGCCGCCTACGACGAGAACCTGTCCGTTGGCCAGGAGAGTAGACGTGTGATTGCTTCGCTGACTCGCCATCGTCGCTGCCGCGGTCCAGCCGTTGGATGCCGGGTCATAGATCTCGACGGAGTCCAGAAATCCCGTCGCCGTCGCGTTGTGTCCACCCGTGACGAGCACCCGTCCGTCCGTCAAAAGCACTGCGTCGTGATAAGCCCGCGCAGTCGCCAGGGTCCCGGCGGGGGACCAGGCGTTTGTGCCGGGATCGTAGACCTCGGCTGTGTCGAGATAGTGTGTCTCGGAGTCTTGCCCGCCGACCACGAGCACGTGACCGTCCGACAGTAGCGTTGCCGAGTGGGCAAAGCGGGATGTGGCCAGCGGGCCGGTGTCGGTCCAGGCGTTGGAGGCCGGGTCGTAGAGCTGCCCCGTCGCAAGCGGCGTAGGGCCATTCTTCCCGCCAACCAGGAGAACCCGCCCGTCATGCAGCACAGTGGCGGTGTGCTGGGAGCGCATCGCGGTCGGCGGTGGCTCGGGCGGCCCTGGCTTCGTGTCAATAGCAGTCACCAGCGTCGCGGCTGGTGCGATGGCGCCAGAGCGGCTCGTGGCCTGGCTGGTGGTGGGCACCGGGACTGCAGGTGCGGAGGTCGCGGGCGCGGCGGTTACAGGCGCGGACGTCTCGGGGGCAGCGGTTACAGGCGCGGACGTCGCGGAGGCGGCGTCATTGCGTGCGGCGGGTGCGCTTGCCTCTGTGCTGGTGGTCTGTCGCAACCCCAGTAACGGCCAGCCGCCACCCGTCAGCATGAGCAGGACGCCGACCAGGGCCGCGAGCGCGACCAGGGCGGCGCCGGCAGGGACCCACCTCCGCCACCACGGCGGGGGCGGCGGGGGCGGCTGTGTCCTGTCCACCCCCGCCTTAGCAACCCCATCCGTTTCGGTGTGACGGTTCGGATCGACAGCGGCTTTCAGGGCCTGACGCATGTCGCTAGCGTTCCGAAACCGTCGCCCCGGGTCCTTCTCGAGGGCGCGCTGGACAACCGCCTCCAGTGCCGGTGGGACATCGCGGCCGACCTCGCTGAAACGCGGCGGGCGCGCGTTGAGTACAAGATCGAGCAGCTTCTTAGGGTTGTCGACCTGGAAAGGAGGTCGCGCGGCCAGAAGCTCAAACAGGGTGACGCCGAGCGCGTACACGTCGGAGCGATGATCGATCTTTTTGCCGACTGCCTGTTCGGGCGAAATGTACTGGGCCGTGCCCCCAAATGCGTCAGCAATTGTCGCCATGCCAAACTTCATGACCTTGAGCGTCCCGGAGCGGGTCAGCAGGAGGTTCGGCGGCTTGATGTCTCGATGAAGAACCCGGGCCGCGTGAGCAACCTGTAAGGCTTGCAGCGCCTGGTCGGCGAGATCGACCGCTTCGTTGATCGGGAGTGCGCCCCGATTGTTCAAGACCTGATCCAGCGTCGACCCCGGTACGGACTCCATGACAAGGTAGAACCTGCCATTGTCCTCGCCAGCGTCCAGCACCCGCACGATGTGCGAGTCGTTGAGGCCCTCGGCGAGTTGCGCGTCGCTGATGAAAGAGCGGACCATGTCCGGGTCTTCACCAAGCTGTTGGACAGTGACGGCGACCGCGACCTCCGCGTTCACACGTAGGTCGCGCGCAAGGTAGAGGTCGGCAAATTGATCTCGCTTGACCCGGTTCTGGAGCCTGTAGCGGTTGCTCAGCGTGTCCCCGATCATGCTCCAATCTCCGTGCGCGACAGGCTTGCCGACGCCCGCGAGCGTGCGCCCAGGGCACGGCTGCGCCCTCTACCCACAATATCGAAATAGAAGACCCGCCGCCGCAGCGCTCCGACTCCATACATATTCTCTACCTACCTCCCACGCACCGCGGCCACAGTTGGCAGTCGCCGACTCCTGCGCGACCTTCCCCGGTTGGGTCGCACCTCGAAGTACTGAGCGCCCAGCATATGCGAGGCACCGTCACTTCAAGACACCAAGCATACGCCGAGGCGGCGTCACGTCAAGACACAAGATCTGTGGTTCGAACGGGAGTGTGGAAGCGAGCCCTCAATCGGCACGCCGAGTGAGCTCAGCCAAGCTAGCGTCGCGAATCAGACCGTGCACGGGCCCAGGAACCTCGGAGTGGTCTTGTCTTCGTTGCCGCGGGAGCGAGGTGAAGTATGTCATGCTCGCTGCATCTCATCATTGACCGCAGTGCGAACTGACTGGAGCCCTGCTACGAGGTCCCGCATTTGTTGAGATGGGCTCAACCCGAGCTCATCTTTGATCAGCCGCTGGTAGGCTCGGTACTGGCGTAGCGCTTCGCTATTGTTCTGTTCGGCAAGATGGACACGTATGAGGGTGCGCTGGGCGCTCTCTCTCAGGGGTTCGGCGGCGACCGCGGCCAACCCCGCTTGCAGCGCCAGACCATACTCGCGTGCGTCTGTCAAGCGTACACACAGCGTGTCGAGGGCGTGGAGTCGTACCTGCCGAACATGTTCTCGCTCGAAGTGCAACCAATCGTCGTACCAGTCCGGCAACAGGTCGCCGGAGAACGTACCGGGAGAAATGCGTCGGTCGTTGCAGGCGATGCTACCTCGCTGCAAGCACGCTGCCAGGTCCGTCATTTCGCGGAGGTCGACCGCGACCTGCGGGTCCAACCAGAGGTGCGTCGTCGTCGCTGCCACGAGCCGGCACTTCGGCCGTCGTAATCTCCACAGGGCGGACCTCAGGTTGGCCGCCGCCTGCGCATCCGGCGCGTCGAGCCAAAGCGTACCCGCCACGAAGACGCGCAACACCGCTCGCTCATGCAGAGCAACAAAAGCCAAAAGTCGCTGCGACGCTGGCGGCAGGTGGACTAGATCAGCGCCACATCTCAGTTCGAAGCCTCCCAGAATCGAGAGTCGGGCGACAACAGTCGGAGCTTGCCGAGATAGCCCCGGTGTTTTGACCGAAAGCGTGTTGTGCCCACCGATGCCGCCACGTTCATGCATGGGTGCGACAGTCATGGGCTGTCTCCCGTCAAAGAAAGCCTGTACTGGCGTTCGATCGTAGCTGGCACGTCGGTGCGGGTCGGCGTTACCGGGCCATAAGTACGTGAACCTGCGCCTGGCCGCTGCGAAGGCGCGAGTCAACCCGAGCGCCTACATTGGCCTGAGCATTTGCCCGCAGGTGGATCGCGACCTCTTGGTCGAGTCAGTGCGATGCTCCCCCCGAACGCAATTTTCAAGCTCATTCGTCAGGGTCGGCGAGACAAAGTCCTGGCACGTAGTACCCGATGCGAATCTGATGCGTACCACCCGGCCCCCCGAAAGGCGTGGGTCACTATACTCGAAGCCGGGCGGGGGTCAAGTGCAGTATGCCGGCGGTGGCGACCACGCCACAATGGACATCCGGGCCTACATGCTCTCGTGCCCGGAGCGCGAGCAGGTTCGCGAGTCGACCCTCGCCAGTCTGGCCGGAACGGATTGGGGCGAGGCACCAGTCATTGAGTTGGACCGATCGGAATTCGCGCGTCCAGAAGAGAGGCAGACGCAAACGGCCCTGCGGCTCCTGGAGCGCGCAGTTATGGATACGGCGGAGCTCTTCCTATTTCTGGAGGATGATCTTCAGTTCAATGTCCATCTTCGGCACAATCTGACCCATTGGTATCCTCTCGAATCCCTGAATTCATCTCCACTGTTTTTCGGGTCACTTTACAATCCTAATATCTGGGAACTGGAACGAGTCAGCTCGCTGAACTTTTTCGTCGCACATCCCGACTTCGTGTACGGCAGTCAAGCGTTCGTTCTATCCCGAGAAATGGCCCGGTATATCAT
>JAFAPL010000283.1 GCA_019247135.1 Chloroflexota bacterium
TGTACTTCGGTGGCGCGTCGGCCGCGGCCATCGACGTCGGAGCGCAACATGCAGACGTGTACATGCTGTGGGGGGAACCACTCACGGCCGCGCGTGAACGATTGAATGGAATGCGCGCCGCTGCGCTCCGGCACGGCCGGAGCCTGCGATTCAGCCTCTCGGTCCGGCCGATCATCGCGCCAACCGAGTCGGCCGCGTGGCGCAAGGCCGAAGACATCGCCGAAAGAGCGCTCGCTCAGCGTCAACGCTTCTTGAGCTCACGCGGCAGACGCGAGGACAGTTCTGTTGGTTCGGCTCGCCTGCGCGCCGCGGCCGCGGAGCGCGAGGTGCACGACACGCGGCTCTGGACCAGGGTCGCCGCGATCACGGGTGCGGCGGGGAACTCGACGGCGCTCGTGGGTACCCCCGAGCAGGTGGCCGAATCGCTGCTGGCGTACGTCGATCTTGGCATCGAGGCGCTGTTGATCCGCGGTTTTTCTCCCCTGGAGGACGCGATCGATTACGGCCGCGAATTGATCCCACTGATACGCCAGGCCGTCGGCCGGCGCGAAAGCACGCGACTCGCCGCGGCGTCCGCGGCCGAGCGCTAGCATCTCGTATGCAGCCGGACGGCGCCGCGGCCACCACGCTCGGCGTCATCGATATTGGATCCAACAGCGGGCGGGTGATCGCCGCTTGCGTCAGCGGCGCCAGTCACATCGAGGTGATCGCAGACGCGGGCAGTCCCCTGCGGCTGGTGCGCGATGTAGTCCGCTCCGGCCGGCTGAATCCGGACACCATCGAGCGCACGATTCAGATCGTGCGCGGGTTCAAAGCCGTCGCCGAGGCCGCCGGGGCCGAGCGCACTTGCGCGGTTGCGACCGCGGCGGTACGCGAGGCAAAAAACGGGGAGGCGTTCATCGAGCACGCGCGACGAGAGCTCAGCATTCCCGTCGACATCGCCGACGGTGATCAGGAAGCGAACTTCGGTTTTCTGGGCGCCGCGCACGGCCTGCCGGTGGAGCACGGCGTCGTCCTCGACGTGGGCGGCGGAAGTTTGCAGATCGTTCATTTCCGCAACCGACGCATGGAACGCTCGTGGAGTCTGCCACTCGGGGCGCTGCGGCTCAGCGATCGTTTCCTCAAGGCCGACCCGCCAGGTCGCGGCGAGATGCGCAGTCTCAAAGAGTATGTCTACGAGCGCCTCCAGCGCGCCGGTGTCGAATCGCTCGCGGCCGACGAGCACCTGATCGGCACTGGCGGCACGATTCGCAATCTGGGGAAGATGGATCGTCGTGCGCAAACGGAGTATCCAATCAGCCGTCTGCACGGGTACGTGGTGGAGCGCCCTCGCGCCGACGACGTCACCTCCGTGCTCGCGAAAACCCCCGGGAATGCGCGCGGCCGTCTGCCGGGCCTCAACGCCGAACGCGCGGATTCGATCGTTGGTGGAGCGCTCGTGGTCCAGGCAGTTATGGACCGGCTGCTGGCGCCAGATCTCACGGTCTCCGGTTACGGTCTGCGCGAGGGCGTCGCCCTCAGCAACCGCACTCAGACCCCGGCACCTGTTGCCGATGTCCGTCGATCCGCGGTGAACGCGCTTGGTGCACACTTCACGAGCTACAACGCTGCGCTGGCGGATCGGCGTGCCGATGCGGCGATGCGTCTGCTGGAGTCACTGGAGCCGCGGATGAGCTTCGAGCTCCGCGACGCCGCGGCGTGCGCGGCACGCCTGCTCGATATCGGTCGAAGCGTGGATCACTATCGGCGCCACGCTCACGCGGCGCGAATTGTTGCCGATGCCAATCTGGATGGTTATTCACACCGGCTGCTAGCCCTTGTTTCGGCGATCCTCCTCGCTGCAGGCGAGCGCGAAGCGAGCACGAAAGGGTATGCCCCGTTGCTTGGTCCGAACGATCAGGTCGGAGTGGAGCAGGCGGCAGCGACGATCGTCCTCACCGAGGCGCTCGTGCGCTATGGCACCTCTGAGTTGGCTGCGAGCTGGCCCGAACGGAGAAACGGACAGGTTGCGCTGGCGGTGCCTGTCGTGGATAGGTGGCCGCTGGAGGCGCCCATCCAACGTGCGGAACGGGCTTTCGGAGTTAGCTTTAGCCTCCCAACAACCGCGAACGCCGCCTGAGCGCGCGTCAGCCGACGGCGCGCATGCTCCGCCTGGTCGAGCGTAGACGTGGGTCCATCGCGTCACGCAGGCCGTCGCCCATGACGTTGAAGCCGAAGACGACGAGCATGAGCGCGAGGCCCGGGACGATCATCACATGCGGAGCCATCGGCGCCCACTGGAGGCTGTTCTGGAGCATCGAACCCCATTCGGCCGTCGGTGGTGGAACACCCAGCCCCAGGAAACTGAGGCCGGCGGCGGTCATGATCGCCGCGGGAATCAACAACGTGGTCTGGACGATCAGGGGCGCCATGATGTTCGGCAGAATGTAGCGGGCAATGATTGCGCGGTCGCGGTTGCCGGTCGCGACGGCGGCCTCGACGAAGGTGCTTTGCTTGACCGAGAGCGCCAGACCCTGTGCCAGCCGCGCATATTGTGGAATGTGGTACACGGCGATGGCGATCACGACGTTATTTACTCCATTTCCCAGAATGGCAATGATCGTGAGCGCGACAATGAGGGCGGGAAACGCCAGCAGGATGTCCATCAGTCGCATGATCCACATGTCGAGCCGTTCGTAATAGGCGGCGAGCATGCCGAGTAGCGCCCCAATGATGGCGGCCGACAGGATGGCGGCGAGGGAAATGTAGAGTGACATGCGGGCGCCCCAGATCACCCGGCTGAGCAGGTCGCGGCCCTGGTTGTCGGTCCCCAGCAGGTGCAGCGAGCTTGGAGGGGCCAGGGCGTCCCGAACGTTTACCTGATCGGGGTCCATCGGCGCGAGCTGAGGCGCGAGCAACGCAGTCAGGACGAAGATGAGGACGATGACCGCACCCGCCGCCGCCAGTCTCTCGTTGCGAGCAAAGCGGAGAGTCGCCTCCACCACGGAGTGGATCCATCGGCCGGAATCGCGGACCGTTTCGGAGGTCGCCGGTGCAACCTTGTTGAGACTGGTCTCGGCTGTCACCAGGAGTTCCTATCGATACCGGACCCGCGGATCCAGGAACGTGTAGAGTACGTCGACCGCGAGATTTACCAGCACGAACGATGCACCGAAAATCAGCAAAGCGCCCTGAATCATGGGAATGTCCCGCTGCGTGACCGCCGTTACGAGGAGACGCCCCAATCCGGGCCACGCGAACACTTGCTCGGTAACGACGGCTCCCCCGAGCATGTAGCCGAAGCGGAGGCCGATCACCGTCACGATCGGAAGCAGCGCGTTGCGCAGGGCATGCCAGCCGACGACCGCCGATTCGCGCAGGCCTTTGGCCCGTGCCGTGCGGATGAAGTCCTGGCCCATCACTTCCAGGAGTGACGACCGCGTCATGCGGGTGATGAACGCGACGGAGAAGGCACTGAGACACACGGTCGGCATGACGAACGCCTGCCACGTCGCTTTGCCCGCACTTGGGAGCACGTGCAGGGTGACGCTGAAGTAGTAGGCCATCATGAGGCCGAGCCAGAAGACCGGTACAGAGATGCCGAACAGTGCCACGATCGTCATCAGGTGATCCCAGACGGTGCCGCGCTTGATCGCCGCAACGGTGCCGAGAGTGACTCCAAGCGCGCTGGCCAGGATGATGGCGGCGACGGACAGTTCGACGGTGTTGACGAAGCTGGGGAGTATCTCCTGGCTGACGGGGCGGCGAGTCTGAACGGACTTGCCCAGGTCGCCCCTGGCGATACCCTGGAGATAGTTCGCGTACTGGACGAGCACCGGCTGGTCGAGTCCGAGCTCGTGGCGGGCAGCCTCAACGGCCTCCTCGGTGGCATACCCGCCGACGTACATGCGGGCGGCGTCGCCCGGAATCAGCTGGAACGCGAAAAACACCAGCGTGACCACCAGGAACAGGACCGGGACGCTGGCCAGCAAGCGTCTGGCGATGAAACGACCCATCTGCAGTGCAGTGCCTGCTGGTTACTGCGACCGCCAGGCAAACTGGGCCGGGAAGTTGTTGGGCGGTCCGTCCAGGTAGATACCCTGAATGTTGTCCTTCATCGCGATCCTCTGGTTCAGGTCCACCAGCTGGATGAGCGGCGCGTCGTCGAACACCATCTTGATGATTTGCGCGTACTGCTTGTCTCGTGTGGCGGTGTCAGGCGCGCTGTTGGATTGCTCGATGAGCTTGTCCACCTCGGGATTGGAGTAGTACGCCCGGTTGTAATAGCGGGGTGGGAAAGCCTTGCTGCTATACAACATGTTCGCCACGTAATCCACTCCGCCACTCGGGTCGTTGAAACTCAAGGAAACCATGTCGTACTGCGCATCCTGGGGTGGTACGCTGACGCGGGGGTTGAACGTGGCGTTGTCGAGCACGGTCAGCTGTGCGCCGATGCCGACGTTCTTGAGCTGACCCTGGACCAGCTCGGTGATCTCGTAGTCGCCGGCAGTGGCTCCCTTGGTGCACCAGATGTTGGGAGTGAGTTTCTGGCCCGACTTTTCGCGTATCCCGTCAGATCCGAGCGTCCAACCCGCGTCGTCGAGTAATTGCTTCGCTTTGTCCGGGTTGTATTGATAGACACCCGCGGGAGAAAAGCCGTCCAGCCCAGGTGTCGCGAACATCGCCTGGGCCGGCTTGGCGCTGCCGAGATAGATGGATTGAACGATGCCATCCTTGTCGACGGCATAGTTGATGGCCTGCCGAACTCTTTTGTCGTCGAGGCCCGGGTGCTGAGTGTTCATGGTGATGTACCACTGCTGAGAACCAAGCCCCTCGATCACCTTCACGCCCGGCGTGGTTTTGAAGCGCTGAAAATCGGGCGCAAGAATCTCTGTCGCCACGTCGGTATCACCTGAGGCGAGCATTGTCGCGCGGGTGTTCGCGTCCTGGACGATTTTGATCACCACGTTGTCGAAGTAGGGTAGCCCCTTCTGCCAGTAGTCCGGATTTTTCTTCATCATGATCGAGTCGTTCGTGTTGAAATCCGTCACCATGTACGGCCCGGTCCCGCAGGCCTGACTCTTCATCGCGTCGTCGCCGTTCTTCTCAACGAAGGTGGGGCTGTACATCGCAAACGAACGATTCGCCAGGACGGAGCTCAGTCCGCTATACGGGTGGTCCAGCTTGATCCTGGTCGTCGTGTCGTTCACGACGTCGACCGTCTTGAAAGGCAGCAGGTCGAAGGGAGAGTACTTCTTGTTGATTTTCCGCTCGAGGTTCCACTTGACAGCCTCGGCGTTGAAGGGCGTGCCGTCGTGAAACTTGACTCCGTCCTGGAGCTGCCACGTGACGGTGAGGCCATCGGACGAGACCTGCTCATCCTTGACCAGCATCGGGTGGACTTTCTGATCGGGGCCCCAATCGAAGAGGCCATCGTAAGCCCAGAGCCCGAACTGATTGACGCCGGTCTGAAGCACGGCCATCACGTCGATGTTCGTGCCGAAAGGCATCGCCCAGGTGAGCGTACCGCCGGCGACGGGTTGCGCGGTCGCAGAAGTCGACGCGGCACCCGCCGTGGGAGCGGAGGACGCGCCTGTCGCGCCGGCGCTGGCGGGCGCCGCCGTTGACGCCGGCGGCGCGCTGGAAGTGCAGGCCGCGAGCACACCACTCGCGGCGGCCGCACCCAACCCAGCCACCATCACGCGGACAAAGGAGCGCCGAGACAGCAACTCCGGATCCTTGTTAGAAGCTCTCATGCGCGCACCTCCTGGAGTGATCCGTCGATGGATGCTTGTGTCAAAGCCTCGAATTCCGCGAAGACGGACCGCGGACCGAGTTGGTGAGAAGTCAGCTTCTGCGCGGCTTGCTCCTCACAGAACGCGGCAATCATGCGTTCGTTTGGCTCGACCCCATATGGGTGGAGGTCGTTACCGATCAAGCGCGTGTCACGCTCGATCTCCTCCAGCAGCCACGGCAGAATCTCCGCGATCGACCGGAAGCCAGCCTCGGTAAGTTTGCGAGCCTGATCGAATGCCTGGTACACCGAGCCGACGACCTCTGGATGAGCTTCGACGAGTTCGCGGCGCAGGACGATGATGTGGTGGCCCGGATAGATGCCCGTGCGTGCATAATACGACTGCTCAACGGTTGCAAAATCCGGGTACAGCCGCCGTAGACCGGAGTTTGCATCGTAGAAGCCGTCCGGCGGCCAGGGACACACCAGCGCTTCGATGGCACCGTCGCGCAAGAGATCAACCAGCAGATGGTTGGAGTCGCGACGCACACCAGCGGGAAGAGTGTCGTTCGGAACGGGCTTGTAGCCGGCACTCACCTGGCCCACGAGCCAGTCAACGTCGAACGTGTCGACGCCCTGGTCTCGGAGCAGGGCACGCGCCCAGGTATTGCCGGTCGCCGGCCACTCGTTGATGCCCACGCGTTTGCCGCGCAAGTCTTTCAACTCACGGAGATTGCTGTCCGCGCGCACGAAGAAGCAGCGGTGGCGGAAGCCGCGCATGAGGAAAATGGGCAAACCGACCACGGACCGGTCCCCGTTCGCCAGGGCCAGCGAATAACGCGCGAAGGATGCCTCGCCGCCATGCACGTCGCCCGTGTTGGCGGCCACGCGCGGCAAGGCATCCCACGTGCGGATCAGGTTGAGGTCGACACCGTTCGGCCGCACGTCGCCGTTGGCCAGGGGCTGCACGTAAGCGTAGTTACGCGTGATCAGTGTGATGGGAACATCGGACATGAGTACAGTGGCACCTGTGCAGAATGATGTGAACGAAGTGAAGGCCGCGGTCTGTCGGGCTATCGATGGGCGGCGTGAGACGATCGAGAACATCGGACGCGTGATCTTCGCGGCGCCCGAGCTGGGATTCAAAGAACATCGGACGGCTGGTCTGGTGGCGGACTATCTGGCTCAGCTTGGACTGCGGTGCCAGACGGGGCTGGGCATCACCGGAGTGAAAGCGGTGGTGGAGACAGGGGCCGCCGGTCCAACCGTCGCGGTGCTCGGTGAACTGGATTCGTTGCTGGTATGGGAGCACGCGCAACACGATGCAACCACCGGCGCGGCGCACGCGTGTGGCCACAACACCCAGATAGCGGCGATGCTCGGCGTCGCCTTCGGTTTGATCGACAGTGGTGTTTTGCCCTCGTTGGCTGGCCGTGTGGCGTTCATGGCGGTGCCAGCCGAGGAGTTCGTCGAGATCGAAGAGCGCCTCAGATTGAAATCCGAAGGTCAACTCGAATTCCTGGCCGGCAAACAAGAGATGCTGCGGGTGGGCGCCTTCGACGATGTGGACGTGGCGATGATGGTGCACGCAACCTCGAACCCGGAGGAAGGCCAATTGGGTGTTGGCGGCACGACCAATGGCATGCTCGCCAAATTCATACGCTACGTCGGGCGCGCGTCGCACGCGGGCGGCGCGCCGCATAAAGGCGTCAACGCACTGTACGCGGCGCACGTCGCGCTGGCGGGCATCAACTGCCTGCGCGAGACATTCCGCGACGAGGACCACATCCGCGTGCATCCGATCATCACTCGTGGCGGCGACGTGGTCAGCGCCATTCCGGCCGATGTCCGCATGGAGACTTTCGTGCGCGGCGCGACAACCGAGTCGATCGAGGTTGCGCATACGAAGGTCGACCGCGCGCTTCAAGCCGGCGCGCTCGCGCTGGGCGCTCGATTGGAACTGACGACGATACCGGGCTACTTGCCCATGCGACAGGACGCGCGGCTGATGGACATCTTCCAACGCAATGCGGAGGAACTGGTCGGCGCCGAGCGTGTCGGCCGAGTTGGCCATCGCACAGGCGGAACCGACATGGGTGATCTGGGGCACGTCATACCGGTGTTGCATCCGTTCGCCGGCGGCGTGTCGGGCACGAGCCACGGCGCGAATTTCAACGTGGATGACTACACGGCCGCGGCGGTCACGCCTGCCAAAGCGATGGCCATGACGGTGGTCGACCTGCTGTCGGACGGAGCCGCCCGAGCGCACGCGATCCGCGAGCAGTTCGAACCGCGCTTCAGCCGCGCGGCGTACGTCGAG
>JAFAPL010000381.1 GCA_019247135.1 Chloroflexota bacterium
TCGCGGGTGACCCGGGCGTCGCGGATGGCGCGGGTGTGGCGCGTGGCGCGGGTGGCGCAGGTGGCGCGGGCGGCGCCGGGCTCGCTGAGTTCGGCCTCGCGGTTGAGCCGGGCGAGTCGGTCGTGATCCAGGATCGGTTCCATGCGGGGTACGCCGCGGGCCTGCTCGCGCTGCGTGAGGGTCGGGTGCTCGAGCGAGCGGTGCGCGCACTGCGCCATCAACCGGACGTGCTGCTGATCAACGCGACGGGACGCGACCATCCGCGGCGCGCGGGTCTGGCACTGCATCTCGGCGCGGCGTGCGACCTGCCGAGCATCGGGGTCACCGACCGGCCGCTCGTCGCGGACGGACCGCTGCCCGGACCCGCGCAAGGCGACGCGGCGGAGCTGCGACTCGACGGTGAACTGGTCGGGTACAGGCTGCGTACGCAGACGGGCACGCGGCCGGTCGTGGTGCACGCCGGCTGGCGAGTCGATGCGGGCACCGCGCGCGACCTCGTGCTGGCGCTTGCACGTGGGAGCCGCACGCCGGTGCCGCTGCGCGAGGCGCGGCGGCTCGCGCGTACGCGGCGCGCAGGCTTGAATGGCTGAACGCTGCGCGAGCAGTTGACGGACAGGTACAGCGCGCGCATCGAGCATCCGACGAAGCACGCGAGTACTTGCTGAACGAGTCGAACAAGCCGTTTGCGGTGTTACGGCGGAAGCTCGAAGACGAAGCAGTGAGCCGCTCGCAATTCCTTGCGGCTCAGTCATCATTCGCGGGCTACCGCTGTAAGGTGCAGATTCTTCGTACTATGTGCGGTGCATGCGGCGGCGGGCATTCCTCGGTGCAGTCGCGGCTGCGGCGGCGTGGAGCACGACCGTCCACGCGCAAAGTGACCTGCCCGCGTGGACGAGCGGCGGACTCGCACGCGACAGCGGCGGCACACTCCTGAGTGTTTTCGGACTGGATCCGGAGCTCGCCGCGGACGTGCTTAGACCTGCCACGCGCGATGTCGCACTGCCGGACGGGTACGCGCCCGCGGATCTTGTCAGCGCGACCGGAGCGGGGGTTGCTTCGGCCGGAGCGCAGCTCATCCGCAGCGTGATCGTCGACGATACGTACGCGCTCGTCCAGGCAGCTCAGGCCGACGGCGTGGACGTGTACGTCGGCTCGGGCTATCGGTCGCAGTCGTTCCAGGTGACGGTGTTCGCGGCGCAGGTCGCCCGATGGGGGAGTGCGGAGCTGGCGAATCGGTACTCCGCCGAGCCCGGGCACTCACAACACCAGCTCGGGACCACGATCGACTTCACCGACAATTTCCGCGCTTTTCGCGACAGCGCAGCCGCGGCCTGGCTACAGGCGCATGCCCACGAGTTCGGCTTCCTCCTGCCGTACACACAGACCAGTCAGGAGTTCACGGGATATGTGCCGGAGCCGTGGCACGCGCGCTGGGTGGGCAGGCAGTTGGCGGGTGCGCTCCAGACCGCCGGGTACCAGACGTGGACCGACAGCTGCGCCGACGACGCGCTGGCGGTTGTCACCCGCTTGCTGGGATAGCGACGCGTCGCCGCATCAGGCGCCCGGCTCCGACTGGCGTGCCGCACGGAAACGGACCGTCGGCCGGCGGCGAATGCGACAGATGAATCAGTCCGGAACGTCGGCCGCTGGTTGGCGTTGAACCGCCTGGATGGCCTGTACCGCGGAGGCTATGGATTCGGCTCCGTCGAGAACGGTGAAGGTCGTGTGATAGGAGCGTGATTCGCCGGCCTGGAGCCAGATCATCGAGCCGCTCTGACGCGCGGCCGTGTCTCCACCAACGTCGTGCGTCGACGGTTCGAGTCCGACCGCATACGCTCCCTCGTGCAGGTGGAGCCACTCGAAGAAATAGGGAAATTCGCCAGCATTCCACTCCAACTGGACGGCCATGTGGAGTCGATCGTTGACCACGGCCGCGGCGAGGTGTCCGTTCGAATCGGCAACCACGTCGTGCGCGTAGACCTGTTCGACAAAGCCTGACTGGGGCGGCGGGAGCGTCTGGTACGAAATCCGCTGCTGGCGTACGGCGTCGGTGGCCATGCGGATGCGAGAAATTGGCGCAACAAAGCGCGCACCTTCGTCCACGAGCGGCCAGCCCAGGTTGATGTGATACAGGAACATGTGCGGGGTCGGGTCGAAGCCGTGATTCGTGACGGTGTCGGTCAGGCGGATGGAGTTTCCGCCCAGGTCGGCCTCGATGCGCCGGCGCAAACGGAGATGCTCCGCGAAAACCGCCGCCTGGCGGATCTCACCTTCGGCCCACAGGATGCAGCGGTCTGAGGTAGCCCACTCCTCGCCGTAGCCGGTGAGTCGAGCTGGAATATTCGCTACTCGACCATGCAGTCCGTTCCACACGGTCTTGCGATATGGATAGTGGTACTGAGACGCGTCGACTTCCGCCGTGAACAACGTATGGTCCAACCCAGCGGTGGCGATCAGACCGGAAAATGAACGCAGCCACGAGAGTCCACGCTCGTCTGAATACTCGTGGAGCCCGGGGTGACGGAACCCGGTCGCGGAGCGCCAACCGAAGGACCGACCAGCGTGCTCGGCGGGGCCAATGTCCATCGCGCGGTCGACGAGTACGTCGAACGCCAGACCGGAGCCGGTGCGAAACTCCAGGGCGCGGATGCCGCGTTCGGCGCCGTCCTGGAGGATGACGCTGCGCACTCCACCAAGCGCGCTGAGGTCTCCAGCGTGGCGGGCGAGGCCGGAGCGGTCGAAATCGCGGCCGTATGCTGCAACCATATCGATCAGTAAGGGAACCAGGTATTGGGATGCTGCTGGACATAGCGCCCTAGGTGCACACCGACATTTTCCTGGAGCTGGATCGTCAGTCCACCGTCGACGGCGAGGACCTGACCGGTGATGAATGAGGCTTCCTCCGAGCACAGAAACGCAACGGCGTTGGCAA
>JAFAPL010000571.1 GCA_019247135.1 Chloroflexota bacterium
GACACGAACGCGCGTGCACTCGAACTGGCCCAGGCACGGGCAGTCGCCAACGGTGCCAAACAGGTCCGTGTCGTTCAGAGCGATCTGCGCGAATTTCCGGTCGAGCGCTCGTTTGATGCGGTGGTCGGCCGCTTCGTGCTGATGTACCTTGCCGACCCCGCCGGCGTTCTGCGCCGCCTCGCGGGCCATCTCCGCGCTGATGGCATCCTGGCTTTCCAGGAGTTTCAGATCGAGCACATGCCCATGAGCTCCGTCCGGGTGCCCCTGTGGGAGCGCTGGTGCGCCTGGCTGCTCCCAGCGTACCGACAGGCGCAGGTTGAGATGAACATGGGCTTGCGTCTGCGGCAGACGTTTGTGGACGCCGGGCTGCCCGCGCCACGAGTGCATATGGACGTATGTCTGGCATGCCCTGGTGACGACGTCGAGGTCAGGGTCGCCACGAATACGCTCCGTTCGGCGCTCCCGCTGATCGAGAGGTTCGGCATCGCGACAGCCGCAGACGTCGACGTGGACACGTTTGGTCAGCGGTACGCCGCGGAGCTCGCCAGCGCCGGTGCCGTCCATACCACCGTGCCAATGGTGCGAGCCTGGACGCGAATGCCCGTCGCTTAGGCTGCCCGTACCCACCAATCAGCACCACCCTGGTGGTCCCGCTAGTTTGCCCCTCATGACATGGATGTTGGGACTGGGCCTTGTTCTTGGCGCCGTGAACCCGCGTCGCTGGATCCCTAAGGACTGCAGCCGAGGCGCCTGATCGCTTCCTCGCAGGTAAGACCGTACGGCAGAAGCAGCCGACTCGCTTCATCAATATCGAACCGGTCGGCCAGTTTCGAGTCGAGTTCGGCATCGTTTCGGGCGGTACTGCTAGGCGCCGAAGCACGTTGCGTAGCTCTGCCTTCGAGCGCAGGTGCGATGCGTATTCAACCTGAGCCATTCACGCACACTCCAATACCTCCTGAACGTAGCCAGGACTCTGGGCATTCCAGGTAAACGCAAGGTAGCCGAGAACAAGGTCGGCTGCGCCTGCGCGTGTTTTACGATTCGCACCGGCTAAACCGTAAATATCCGGCCACGGATCACCTGGCGCGTTGCAACCAGATGATCATGCAGCGGAGTGCCCGTCGGGCGAATCGCGGAACTGGCGCTCGTACAGCTCGGAGTAGCGGCCGCCGGCAGCCAGGAGGTCGGCGTGGTTGCCTCGTTCAATGATCTGGCCCGACTCGATCACCAGGATCAGATCGGCGTCGCGGATCGTGCTCAGGCGGTGCGCGATGACGATGCTGGTGCGTCCGCGCAGGAGTCGGCTGAGCGCAGTCTGAATCCTCTGCTCGGTGCGGGTGTCGATGCTGCTGGTCGCCTCGTCAAGGATCAAGATGCGGGGGTCGGCGAGCACCGCGCGCGCGAAGGACAGCAGCTGGCGCTGTCCCTGGCTCAACGTGCTGCCATGTTCGGCGAGGCGCGTGTCGTAGCCCTGGGGCAGCGCCTCGATGAAGTGGTGGGCGTCGACCGCCTCGGCGGCGGCCTGGATCTCGGCACGCGTGGCGCCCGGTCGGCCGTACGCGATGTTGTCGGCGACGGTCCCACCGAACAGGAACGGCTCCTGGAGGACGATCGCCAGCTGCCGCCGCAGACTGGCACGGGTCACTGCGCGCACGTCCTGCCCGTCGACCCGGACTGCGCCGCGGCTGACCTCGTAGAAGCGCGGGATCAGGTTGGCGATGGTGGTCTTGCCGGCGCCGGTGCGTCCGACCAGGGCCACAGTCTGGCCTGTAGCGACGTCGAAACTGACGTGGCGCAGCGCCGGCCGTGTTGGCTCATAGGCGAACGACACGCCGTCGAACGTCACCCGTCCGTCCACGCCGTCGAGCACGGGCGCGTCGGGCGCGTCGGGTACTTCTTCGGGCTCGTCGAGGATCCCGTAGATGCGTTCGGCCCCGGCTAGCGCGGCCTGTAGCTGTGTGTAGACCTGGGACACGAGCTGGATCGGACGGAAGAACTGCTGGACGTAGATCAGGAATGCCGCCACGACGCCCACGCTGAGCTGGCCTGCAAGCAGCAGATAGCCGCCGAACCCGATCACCACGGCGGTGCCGAGCGTGCTGAGCACGTCAATTGTCGGGGCGAAGGCAGCCGTCAGCGTGACTGCCGCGACGTTCGCGTCGCGGTTCGCCCGGTTGCGCTCGCGAAACCGCGCGATGTTCGTCTGGGTGCGGTTGAACGCCTGGGCTTCGCGGATGCCACTGATCTCCTCCTGCAACTCTGCGGTCACATCGCCAGTCGTCTCCCGCGTCGTGCGGAAGGCTCGCCGCGCCAGCCGCGAAAAGACGGAGGTCGCCACGAAGATCAGCGGGATGACCGTGAAGCTCACCAGCGCCAGTGGCACGTTCAGCAGCAGCATCGCGAAGACGATGCCGATTAGCCCGAATAGCGACCCGAGCAGCTGCGTCAGACCCTGTGACAGGAGCTGATTGAGCGTGTCGACGTCGTTCGTCACGCGACTCATGAGATCGCCGAGAGGTCGACGATCGAAAAATGCCAGCGGCAGTCTGTTGAAATGCTCGAACAGGCGACCGCGCAGGCTGGCCAGCAGACGCTGCCCCACGGATCCGACCTGGAAGATCTGGGCGCGGGTGGCCAGGGCGCCGATGGCGTACACAACGAGCAGGGCGGCCAGCGTTCGCAGGAGACCCGGTACGTCGCTGTTGAGGATGTCGCGGTCGATCGCCTGACTGACGAGCCAGGGCGCCGCGGCCTGCGCCCCGGCGCTCACGACGATTAGCGCCAAGGCCAGGATGAGCTCACCTTTGTACACCGACGTTTCAGTGAGCAAGCGACGTGCGGTGGCGCCACCGCGCTGGGCCGGTGCCTCGTTGCTCACGCCCGTGCCTCCGACGGCTTCAGCGGAAGCTCGGTCGCCGCGGGACCGTCGCGGAGCTGCGAGCCAAGAATCTGGTTGTAGAGCTCGCTGTCGCGAAGCAAGTCCGCATGCCGGCCCTGGGCCGCGACGCCGCCGTCGTCGAGGACCAGGATCAGGTCCGCGTCGCGGACGGTGCTGATGCGCTGGGCGATGACGAACACGGTGCGCTTGCGCGCTCGAATAAGCCGGTCGAGCGCCTTGCGGATTGCCGACTCGGTGTCGGTGTCGACCGCCGAGGTGCTGTCATCGAGGATTAGCATGCACGGATCGACCAGCAGGGCGCGTGCGATCGCGATTCGCTGGCGCTGGCCGCCCGACAGTCCGATGCCGCGCTCGCCGACGAGCGTCTCGTACCCCTGTGGCAGGTCGGCGATGAAGGCGTGCGCCTGGGCGGCGCGCGCGGCGGCTTCTACCTCGGCCTGGGTGGCGTCGGGTTTCCCGTAGGCGATGTTGTCACGCACGCTCCCGCCGAACAGGAGCGCCTCTTGCAGGACGATGCTGATCTGACAGCGCAGGCTGTCGAGCGTGACATCACGGACGTCATAGCCGTCCACGCGCACGCTGCCCCGGGTGACGTCGTAAAAACGTGGCAAGAGGTTGACGAGCGTGCTCTTGCCAGCGCCGGTGGTGCCCAGGATTGCTACGGTCTGTCCGGGCTGGACTGAGAAACTGACGTCGCACAGCACGTCCGCATCGGCCCCCGGGTAGCGGAAGGACACCTGCTCGTAGACCACTTCGCCAGCCAGTGACGGGAGCGGGCGCGCGCCGGGCCGATCCTGGACGTCGATCGGAGCATCGAGCACGTCGAAGATGCGCTTGGCCGACGCGCCAGCGCGCGAGATCGCGGCGGCCAGGAAGCCAATGGTCAGGATGGGCTGGAGCAAGAAGGCGAGGTACGCGTTGAACGCGATCAGCTCCCCGATTGAAAGCGAGCCGCCCATTACTAACCCACCGCCAAAGCCGATGACCACCAGCGTGCCCAGGTTGGCGAAAAAGAACACGAGTGGGAAGTTGTTGGACAGCGCGCGCACCGTCATCACGTTGCGACCCAGCAGCTCAGCATTGGCCCGCCCGTAGCGCTCGATCTCGTAGTCCTCGCGACCGAACGCGCGAATCACGCGCAGACCAGACAGATCCTCCTGCAGGATCGTGTTCAACCCGCCAAGAAGCTGCTGGACCTGTGCGAACAGCGGACCGACGCGGCGCACGAAGCTGGTCAGCAAGAACAGGATCGGCACGATGGTCAGCAAGGCCGCGATCGTCAGGCGCAGGTTGAGCCACCCCAGGATCAACGCCGTCCCCACGAGCACGACGAGCGAGGCGACCAGCTGGATGACACCGGTGCCGACAAACGTGCGCACCTGCTCGACATCGTTGGTCGCACGGGTTACGAGCTGGCCGGTCTGGGCGCGGTCGTAGTAGCTGAAGCTGAGGTGCTCGATCTGGCCGAACAATGCGTCGCGCAGGTCGTACGCGACGCCTTGCGAGGCCCGCTCCGCCAGGTAGCCCTGCAGAAAGGTGAACAGCCCGCGGACGAACGCGAGGGCGACCAGGCCAGCGACCGCCATGGCCAACACCGAGGGCTGCGTCTGCGTGAAGCCGACGTCGATCGCGACGCGGATCAACTGGGGCGTTGCGAGGTTGGCGGCCGCGACCAGCAGCAAGGCCACGATCGCGCCGACCGCCTCTTTTTGGTAGCCGCGCAGATAGGCGAGAGCGCGCCGCACCGCTTCAAGGCCGCCGTCCCGCGGCTGCATGCAGCGAAGCCTACGCGACCCGCGCTCACCGCTGCCCTGGTATCGGCGCAGTTAGTCGGCCAGGGTGCGGTCGAAGCCGAAGGTCAGGTGCGTCCCGTCGCAGAACGGCTTGTTACTGGAGCGTCCGCGGCGGCACATCGCGAACTGCGCGGGATGTGGGATTTCGCGTCCGTCAGGTTCGGTCAGGTGCACCGGTCCGGACACAAGATACGGGCCGTTGAGGCTTGCGGTAATAGTGGCTTCGTCCATGACACGCGTCCTTTCGGGAATCAGAAGATCTGGATGGTGTGTGACATCGGCAACCGCCGGATGCGGCTACCGGTGAGCGCAAAAATTGCGTTGGCCAGGGCGGGCGCGACCGTTGGCACGCTGACTTCGCCGACGCCGCTTGGCGACTCAGTGGACTCAATCAAATGGACTTCGATCGTCGGAATGGATTGCATGCCCCATCGGATGCCGCCCTCCACCTGGCCGCGGACCAGGTCCGGATTGAGGACGATGCCGCAGTCCACCGCGAACACGACACGGTCCACGTGGATGCGCCCACGGTCATCAATTGACACCTCCGACGATCTGTGCGCTGCTGCTGAGATAATCGACGCGGAGTATGAACGGCTCGTGGCGCTGGTCAGCGACTGGGTTCAGCAGCCCAGCACCATGCCGTGGGGCAACCGCTCCATCCTCTTCCGCGACCCTCACGGCAACCTCGTCAACCTGTTCACCCCGGTCCGCGAGGACGCCATCAAGAAGTTCATCGGATGACGGGGACCGAGGGCCTGGTTGCCGGCCGATCAGGGCACGACGGCGACGTAACGCTCGGCCCTCGGCCTCACCTGGCATGTGCCGGTTGACACGCCCCGCCCGCCGCAAGCGCCGCATGAGAAGGCTACCGCATCGGGCGCCGAAAGCCGCCGGCCGCCGGTGGAGTGCGCCGGTAGCCGGTGATCTTTACGACCCGACTGACCCCCCGCGCCGACGGCGCCGTCGACGCCAGTCAGCTCCTGGGTGCGTACCGCTGGACCGACCAAGCATCAGGACGTTTCGGCAGGTGGATGGTCCGCGAGAAGGGGATGCTCGACAGCGGGTTCCTCGGCGGCTAGTCCGAGAAGCGCTGGAGCCCGATCGTCTCGAGCAGCGCAACCGCCTTGGCGTGCGTTGAACCGGCAGGCGCCGTATAGACGACCATCGTGAGATCTGTGCCCGCCACTGCGAGTTCGTCGCAGTCGAGGGTGATCTCGCCGAGTTCGGGGTGGTCGAAGGTCTTGCGGCCCACCGGCGGACCGGCGACGGGGCGGAGCTCCCAGACTCCGGCGAAGGCGGGGCTGCACTCGAGAAGGTCCTCGATGAGCGAGTTCAGATACTTGTCGTGCGGGAATCGGCCGAGTGCTTTGCGTAGCTGCGCGACTATTCCCGCCTCGGCCTCCTCTCGTTGTTTCGCGGTCCAGACGAGCCGCGATGGCAATCCGGTGAAGTGCCGCCAGGCGAGCGTCCGCTCGCGGCGCGTGCCGCCTGACAGGTCCCCGAGCAGCGCAGTCGCGAGCGCGTTGAGAGTAATGATCTCGCTGGCGCCGTCTACCAGCATGACCGGCACGTCCGCGAGCCGGTCGAGGAGGCGCCGAAGACTCGGGGTGATGTGACGGTTGATCGTCCCCGGGCCCGGCTCGGCATGGCCCGCCAGTCGGTATAGGTGCGAGCGCTCGTCGTCGCTGAGGCGGAGCGCCCGCGCAAGCGAAGCCAGGACCGAGGGTGAGGGACTGTGCGCGCGGCCCTGCTCGAGCCGAGCCAGGTAGTCGACGGAGAGTCCGGCGAGCCGAGCGACCTCCTCGCGGCGCAGACCCGGCACGCGGCGATGGCGCGCGGCGGGGAGCCCGGCCTCTGCGACCGAGAGTCTCTCCCTCCACGCGCGGATGCAGCCAGCGAGCTCCTGGTCTAGGACGGTCATCGCCTGATGATCGCGCACTGGTCGGATTGAGGGTCGCCCTCTCAGTCCTAGGCTACACCGTCCTCTTGTCGAGGCCCCGGCGAAGGTCCACAGTTGAACGCATCACCACAACGCACATCACCGGAGCAGGGAAGGGAAATGGTTGGCCAAGACCAGAGGCGGACCCTAAGGCAAAACCGCACCATGAGCACGCCGATCAATAACGCCGAAAATATACCCGTCAGCGCGCCCGCCCCTGTCGTCTCCGTCAGTCCGGTAGTGCTGCCAGCTCCGGGGCGCCCCGTGGAACTGCAGGTTCGGGTTTCCGCGCCCGTGACCGGACGCGAGCTGCCGATCATCCTCCTCTCGCACGGCCACGGCAACACGAACTACCTTTCCTCCCTGATCGGGTGCGCCCCGCTGGCCGATTTCTGGGCCGCTCACGGCTTCGTCGTGATTCAGCCTACCCATCTGGACTCGAGCACGGTCAGCGTCGATCGAAAGGGACCGGAGGGACCCTTGTTCTGGCGGTCGCGGGTTCAGGACATGAAGCACATCCTCGATGCGCTCGACCTCGTCGAGAGTTCCGTTCCGGACCTCGGCGGGCGCCTGGACCGCAGCCGCGTCACCGCAGCCGGGTATTCATTGGGCGGGCACACGGCAGCCATGCTGCTGGGCATGCGGACTAGCGATCCCAATGACGGAACGGAAGTAGATTTGGCCGACCCGCGCATCAAAGCGGGTGTGCTGCTTGCCGCGCCGGGCAGGGGCGCCGACCTTACCGCGGCCGCGGCTCAGCGTTTCCCATTCCTGAAGGCCCCCCAGCTTGCTGAGATGACGACGCCGGCCCTCGTGGTCGCGGGCGATAAAGACGTCAACCCCAATTTCACGGATCGGGTTGACTGGCGTGCTGATGCGTACTTCCTGAGCCCGGGTCCCAAGTGCTTGCTGACGCTCTTTAGCGCGGAACACTCGCTTGGTGGCGTTTCTGGGTACGACGCGGCGGAGACGACGGACGAGCACCCCGCGCGAGTGGCTGCGATCCAGCGGCTCAGCTGGGCCTACCTCCGCACCGCGCTCTACCCCGAAGAATCCGCCTGGCGCACAGCCCGCGCCGCGTTGATGAACGCGCCCGATCCGCTGGGTCGAGTCGAATGCAAATGAAGCTCTGGGAGGCGCAGGGGCTGTCAACGTGGCCCCCCGTGGAGCTCGGGCCGTTTCAGCCCCTGAGCCGACGGTCCCATGCCTGATCGCGCCCTCCTTTAACGTGGCCACCGCTTCGGGGCAGAGGACGTGCGCGGTTACGCCGGTGCCTCCGAGTTCCGCGTTCAGCGTGTGTGTCATCCTCACGGTGCTGGCGAGGGCTCCGGCGTAGACGGCCCGCTGGCCGGCAGGCGCAGCGGCGGGTGCCGGGCCGGAGAAGGCGAGCATGCTCTCGAGGCGCTTCGTCGTCCGCGTGACGGCAAGACGCGCAATGCGATCAGCGACATGCCGCATCCCGATGATGTTGCTGCGTCCTCGGTCCCGCAACAGGTAGCCTTTCGGTCGAATGGCGGGTCGGACGGCGCGGTGTCGTACGCCCGTCAGTTGGTGGGCGTTTGTGCGCCTGACCTTTTCTCCCGTGCCCACTAACCGTCTGAGGGCCTGTAGGGTCGCTCTGAAAAGGAACCCAGTTGTCGCTCTGAAAAGGGGACCCACCCTGGGCTGGTAGCGGGCATGGTCTCAGTCGCTGGGCCGGCGGTCAAGCGAGCCGCTGCCGAGCTTGTCTTTGAGTCGGTAGCTGGGTCCGTTGATGGCAAAGAAACGTGTTCAAAGAACTACGCCCTCCTGTCCACTAAGCCGGTGCTCAGGATCGAGATCACTGGGCACGATGTAGAACCGAAAGCTCGTGCCGCGACGGACGCGCAGTATTTCGTGTCCGTGCTCGCTTGGCCATCGGAGGACCTCGCGGGCGGCTTTGCTCTCTTGGGCGCACAGGCGCTTGACCGAAACCATACGTTTGTCGATTGGAGCTGCGCCTCCTAACCGCCGCTCAACGTCGTCGTTCCATTTGATCCACAGCTGGCGCTGAGCTGCATCTTGTTTACCGCCCAATACGCCGCAGTGGAACCATGACTGGATTCCGGTTTGGTCCACTCCCAACCGCTTCGCCGCCTCACTTGACGTGATGTACTCGGTCTCCGGCAGCCGCATCGTGGGGCTGGCGGTGAGGCCAGACGGAATAGCGTTCGAGGTCCGGAAGTCCAGCACTCGCCGAGCGGACCATGGCTTCTTTTTCTGGGTGAGGAGACCTTCGCCATTGAGCACGGCTGCAATCTCTGCATCGGTGTGCTTCTTGGCAAGT
>JAFAPL010000602.1 GCA_019247135.1 Chloroflexota bacterium
GGATCGAGGCACAGCTCGGCTGGAATGTCGAGGTTGTTCGGCATCCACCACAACCACGAGGTGAATGGGTACCACACGGTGATCGGAGCGACTTGCGGACCGTATGGTTTTCTTGGGAGCGATTGGCACCTGCACCCAAAGTATTCCTCGGAGTGCTGCCCAGACGCTGGGTGGTGGAGCGGACCTTCGCCTGGCTGTGTCAGAACCGGAGGTTCAGTCGCGATTACGAACGCCTTTGCACAACCGGTGAAGCACTCATCTATGCAGCGATGGGACGGCTCATGCTTCGCCGATTGGCCCGAAACTGAGTTTTTAGACAGTCTTTAGTTCGCTACCTGGCTACAGTCTTCTGCTACGGCACCAACATGGGCCCAAGTCAGGCGGCGCGCTCGCTCATTGGGCTGGATCGACGGCAGATCGAGTGGATCAATCAACACCACGTCATCGAGGATGGCCTGGATGAGGCCAGCACCATCGTCGTCAACGGCTATCACCGCTTCCTGCTAACCCGAGCGTGGGGCTCCGGCAAACAGGTCTCCGCTGACGGAACGCAATGGGATACGTACGAGCGGAACCTGCTGGCCGAGCGGCACATCCCTTCGGCGGCTTTGGCGGCATCGCCTACTACCACGTCGCGGACCTGTACATCGCCTTGTTCAGCCGCTTCATTCCGTGCGGTGCCTACGAGGGCGTGTACATCCTGGACCCTTTCTATCAGAACAAAAGCGACGTTCAACCGGACACCGTCCATGCCGATACCCATGGCCAGAGCGCCAGCATATTTGGGCTCGCGTACATCCTGGGTATTCAGCTCATGCCGCGCATCCGCAAGGGTGAACCGCACTGGCGCAAGGGTGAACCGCACTGGTCAGTGTGTGGCATCCCCGCAACGTTCTATACCGACCACGGCAGCGACTTCACGTCAAACCACCTCGAGCAAGTGGCGGCCTCTGGCATCCAATCCAGAGCCGGGCCGAGCAAGTCCTGCGTTGGCGTGAGTGGCTCGGTCGGCGTCAGGTGCACCTCCACATTGCGGACGTGCACTCGATGTTCATCCAGGTCAACGATGAGGTCGCGATGCTGGATCCTACGCGGCCGTTCGGTCGGCCGTAGCGCCGAAGCCTCCCGCCAGATCGGCCCTCGGAAGTCGTCTTGCATCAGCCGTCGCTCGGGGGGCAGCGGTCTATCAGGCATTTGGCGTGAATGGGCTCCGCGCGCCGAGGGCCAGGCGATTGAAGCTTAATGCGATTCGAGCCCAAGCCGGTTCGCGCGGCTAACAGTGGCCACGTCTGAGTGCGGCCGCGCAAATGTAGACGATGCTCTGGATTGAGCTGCCGATGCCACACGTCGAGCCGGGCGGGCGCTACCCTGGCGCAGGCGAAAGACCGACACGCGGCGGAGGGTGCGGTGGACAGCATTGCAGGGACACATGCGGCAGCGGCACGCGGGCTTTCACATCGGGCGCTCAGGGAGTTTGGGCGGGCGATTGCCGTACCGACGTACGCCCGCGGTGACCTGCGTCCGGCCATCGTCCATCTGGGCGTGGGCGGCTTTCATCGCGCACACCAGGCGCTCTACCTGGACGAGCTCGCGCAACAACGGGTCAGCATGGACTGGGGCGAGCGGGGTGTCGGATTGCTGGCTCCAGATAAACGGATGGCCGACGCGCTACTGCCTCAGGAGTGCCTGTACACGCTCGTCGAGCGTAGCGCAGAACACGACTCGGCACGCGTCGTTGGTTCACTGCTCGAGTACGCATTTGCGCCCGACGATCCCGGCCGGGTGCTCGAGATGCTCGCCGACCCCCAAACCACAATCGTCAGCTTGACGATCACTGAGGGCGGGTACCTCGTCGACGATAAAACTGGCGTCTTCGATGCGAACGATGCGTCCGTCCACGCCGATACCGATCCCGCTGCCCCGAAGACGGCCTTCGGCTACCTGTGCAGTGCGCTCGCAAGGCGACGCGCCGCTGGGACTCCGCCGTTCACGGTGATGTCCTGCGACAACTTGCAGGGCAATGGCAGGGTCGCCCGGACGGCCGTCGTATCCTTCGCGAATCTGCGCGACTCCGACCTCGCCAAATGGATCGAGTCCAACGTCGCATTTCCAAACGCGATGGTTGACCGCATCACGCCCCAGACGACGGACGCCGATCGAGCCATGGTGACCCAAACTTTCGGCATCGTCGACGCGTGGCCGGTTGTCGCCGAGCCGTTCAAACAGTGGGTCATCGAAGATACGTTTACCGTGGGCAGACCGCCGGTCGAGGAAGTCGGCGCGCAAATCGTCCCAGACGTGCATCCATACGAGACCATGAAGCTTCGCTTGCTCAACGGCAGCCATCAGGCCCTGGCGTATCTCGGATATCTCGCGGGGCACCGGTACGTGCATGAAGCAGCGGCCGATCCGGCTCTTCAGAAGCTGATTCGGCGAATGATGGACGAGGAAGTGACACCCCTGCTAGCGCCGGTGCCGGGTGTCGATCTGACGGACTACAAACGATCGCTGCTGGAGCGATTTCAGAATCCGAAGATTCGAGATACATTGGCACGCCTGGCGTTCGCGGGCTCCGATCGAATGCCGAAGTTCTTGCTGCCGTCGATCGCAGACGCGCTGACGCAAGGGCGGCCGCACAGACTTTTGACGCTTGCGACGGCGGGCTGGCTGCGCTACTTGCGCGGGGTGGACGACCAGGGTGAAGCAATCGTCGTGCAGGACGACCGCGCTGACGAGTTGCGCCGACTAGCGAACGCCGGCGGCTCCGATCCGCGGCCGCTGCTCAGCGCCAGGCGTGTTTTTGGCGATCTCGGCAGCCACGAAGAATGGGTCGCGGAACTCGAGATCGCGTTGCGGAATCTCGACGCACGCGGAGCCCGCGCAGTCCTGCACGACGTGTGAAGGCGCAGGTCCTCGGCATCGACGTCGGCACGAGCGGACTGAGGGCCGTGCTGCTCGATGAGCACGGTCGCACGGTTGACGAAGCGAGTGCCATGTATGGATTGCGGGTGCCGCGCCCGGGCTGGACGGAGCAGGACCCGGACGACTGGTGGACGGCCGCAATCAGCGCACTTAACGAGCTGTGGGAACGCGGCCACGACGCGCGAAGTATCGCCGCCGTTGGCCTCACCGGACAGATGCACAGCCTGGTGTTGCTGGACGCGGAGGGCAACGTGTGTGCTCCGGCAATCCTCTGGTCAGACCAGCGCACGGCGGCCGAATGCGGGGAGATTCGAGAACGCATCGGTGTCGATGCGCTGCTGCAGGCTACGGGCAATGTAGCGCTGCCAGGCTTCACCGCGCCGAAGGTGTTGTGGGTCCGCCGCCATTGGCCCAACGCGTACGAGCGCGCACGGCACCTTCTGTTGCCCAAGGATTTCGTGCGCTTCCGCCTCACCGAGGTTAGGGCGACGGACGTCTCCGACGCATCGGGCACGCTGCTGTTCGACGTTGCTCGGCGGCGCTGGGCAGCCGAGCTTCTGCGCACACTTCAGATCGACCAGTCGTTGTTGCCGCCGGCACTCGAGGGCACGGCATACAGCGGCAGCATCAGCGCCAGAGCTGCGCAACTGACTGGGCTCGTGGCAGCCACGCCCGTGATCGCTGGAGGTGGCGACAACGCGGCGGCAGCAGTGGGCTTGAACGCGGTCGACCCGGGCGTGCTCATGCTCTCGATCGGGACGTCTGGCGTGCTGTTCGCGCCGGTGCGCGAGTACCCATCCAGCATTGACGGGCGCCTGCATGTGTTCTGCCACGCCCTGCCTGATCGCTGGCACTTGATGGCGGTGACGCTCAGTGCCGGCGGATCGCTGCGCTGGCTGCGCGACGTGCTTGCGCCACTGGCGCCTGAGGAAGGCTACGACTGGTTGATGCAGCGCGCCACGGAGGCGCCAAGCGGCAGCGACGGCCTGGTGTTCCTGCCATACCTGACAGGCGAGCGCACTCCATACGCAGATCCGAATGCCCGTGGCGCTTTCATTGGCCTCCACCTGGGCCACCGACTGGAACACCTCGTGCGGGCCGTGCTGGAGGGCGTCGCGTTCAGCCAACGCCAGGGACTTGAGCTGATTCGCGACGCCGGCGCGACGCCAAATGTCATCCGCGGCGCCGGCGGGGGTCTCCAGAGCGCGTTATGGCGTCAGATTCTGGCGGATGCGCTGGAGGTCGAACTGCAGACGACGCAGGCTCCGGTTGGTGCAGCGCGAGGCGCAGCGGTCCTGGCGGGCCTGGGTGTGGGCGCCTATGCGCATGCTGATGTCGGCATCGATTGGGCTTCGCAGCGTGCGCAGGTGCCGGACCAGGAACGCCAGGCGAATCTGGCGGCGCTCTGGCGGGCGTATCGGGGACTGTACCCCGCGCTGATGCCGGCGTTTGTGGAACTAGCGCACTGAGAGGTGCTTGACGAGCGGGTCGTCGAGGACTAAGATCGGCCTCATCGATGCGCTTGCGCAACCGCATCGATCAACTCGGAGTCGACTGGATCCGAGCGCCGAACAGGGGAATCGCACAGGGAGCAGGGGAAATGAACCGTCTATCACCCGTTTCGCTCGCCGTCCTTTTTTGCCTCGTGCTGGCCGCGTGTGCGCCCGCCAACCCCGCGCCGGCTCAGCCCGCCGCACCCGCTGCAGGAGGCAATCCAGCATTGCCCGCTGCGAATGCTGGCGCCACCACCGCGCCGGCTGCCCAACCCGCCACTGGCGGCGCGTCCGGCACCGTTAGCGTCGCCATGGTGGGCAACCCGCAGATGAAAACGCTCGAACAATTGAAAGCCGACTTCGAGTCGTCGCACCCGGGCATCACGCTCAATCTCCTTGTCCTGCCTGAAAATCAGGTCCGCGACAAAGTCACCACGGATATTTCCACCAATGCCGCCCAGTTCGACCTGGTCACGATCGGCATGTACGAGGTGCCACTATGGGCCAAGAATGGCTGGATCGACGAAGTTGGCACCACGCTTCAGAAAGACCCGAATTACGACTACAACGACCTGATTCCCAGCATCGTCAAGGGCCTGCAGTACGACGGCAAGCTGTACGCGGCACCCTTTTATGGCGAGAGCTCCGCGCTTTTCTATCGCAAGGACATCCTCCAGAAAGCCAACGTGCAGATGCCAGACAAGCCCACGTGGGACCAGGTCGCGGCCGCGGCCAAGGCAGTCCACAATCCGCCGAACCAGTTCGGCATCTGCCTGCGCGGCCTGCCAGGCTGGGGTGAACAGCTGGCCCCGTTGGATACCGTCATCAATACGTATGGCGGCCGCTGGTTCGACGAGAACTGGCAGGCCCAGTTGAGCGCGCCCGAGTCAGCCGCGGCAATCAACTTCTACATCGACACGCTCAAGAACTCCGGCGAGCCCGGGTCTACACAGGCGGGGTTCACGGAGTGCGAGACGTTGATGGTCCAGGGCAAGGTCGGCATGTGGTACGACGCAACGTCGGCTGGCGACCTCGTCTTCGACCCGAAACAGAATCCAAACGCCAGCAATATGGCAATGGCGTACGCGCCGACCAAGGAGAAGGAGAACTCCGGGTGGCTGTGGGCATGGGCATTTGCATTGGAGTCCAATTCGAAGAACAAGCCGGCCGCGTACGAATTCATGAAATGGGCCACGTCGAAGGACTACGTCAACTTGGTCGCGCAGAAGCAAGGTTGGGGAGCCGTGCCGTCGGGTGCGCGAAAGTCCACGTACGATCAGGCCGGCTACAAAGACTACGCCAAGGGATTTGCCGCGATCACGCTCGATTCGATCCAGAATGCGGACCCCTCGAAACCGACGACGAAGCCGGTGCCGTACACGGGCGTGCAGTTCGTGCAAATTCCTGAGTTTCAAGACCTCGGCACGCGCGTGAGCCAGGAGTTCGCGAGCGCGATTGCTGGCCAGCAAAGCACCGATGATGCCATCAAAAAGGCCAACGACTACGCCAATCAAGTAGCCAAGCAGGGCGGCTACCAGAAGTAGCCGGCAGACGATCTGATGGCAACAACTCTAACACTCCAGCGGAGGCGAGTTCCTTCGCTTCCGCTGATCAGCGCCCTCAACAACTGGTCCGTCGGCAAGACGCTGGTAGCTCCGGCGGTAATCTACGCCATCATCGTGACTCAGCTCCCGTTCGTCGTGACGGTCTGGTACAGCCTGCTGCATTGGAACCTGCTCCGTCCCGACAATATCCAGTTCGCCGGGTTCGATAACTACATCTTTGTCATTACGGCCGATCCAATCTTCCCCGTAGCACTGGTGAACACGATTATTTTGACCGCCGGATCAGTGATCGCGTCGCTGGTGTTTGGGCTCTTGTTCGCAGAGCTGGTCAATCATCGGTACCCAGGCCGCGGCATCGTGCGCACCCTGTTCATCACGCCATTCCTGGTCATGCCCGTCGTCGGTGCCCTGACCTGGAAGAACATGATGCTCAACCCGGTATTCGGCGTCGTCGACTATCTGATGCAGCTGGTGAAATTACCGGCGGTGGATTGGCTGGCCCAATTTCCGTTGTTCGCCATCACGGGCATCGTCGTCTGGCGTTGGGCTCCGTTCATGATGCTCATCTTGCTCGCGGGCATGCAGTCCCTGAGCGACGAAATCCGCGAGGCCGCGCGCATGGACGGTGTATCCGCTATTCAGGAGTTCCGCTATATCGTGCTGCCGCACCTGAACCGCTTCATCCAACTCGGCGCATTGCTCGGCTCGGTGTACATCGTCCAGGAGTTCGACAGCATCTACATGACGACACAGGGCGGCCCAGGCACGTCCAGCACCAACCTGCCGTTTCTCATTTATCAGATCGCATTTGCCAAAAAAGACGTCGGCGAAGCGTCTGCGCTTGGCGTGATGGTTGTCATCCTGACCATTATCGCCGTGCAGTATCTGCTGCGCGTGCTGAGCAAGCTGACGGAGGGTGACTGATCGATATGGCAGTACGCGCAATTGGACGCGCGCCGGCCGGGGCACCCGGCATCGAACGGGCGCCAATCGGAATTGCGATCGCTGGCTGGCTGCTCGCACTCATCGGTTTCTTTCCGGTGCTGTACCTGGTCGCGACCAGTCTCAAAACGGAAGCCGCGGCGGTGGTCCTGCCGCCAACCTTCATCCCGTTGCCGGGCGTGGATCTCGCACCCACCGAGATGCCGCCGTTCACGTTCACGCCCACGTTTGAGCAGTACCAGACGATTCTGGACCGTGGATTCGGACCGTTCTTCGCGCGCTCGGTTCTGACGGTCGTGGGATCCACGCTGATTGTGCTGCTGCTCGCCGTGCCGTGCGCGTATGCGCTCGCCTTTCGCATGATCGTCGGCTGGCGGGACAGCCTGTTCTTTTTCATATCAACCAAGTTTTTGCCGCCAGTTGGCATCATCGTGCCGATCTATATCATCATGCGTGACCTGCAGCTGCTCGACAACATCGCAGCACTGCTGATCATGTACACGGCAATGAATCTGCCGATCGCAATATGGATGCTGCGGTCGTTCTTCGAAGAGATTCCACGCGATGTGCTGCAGGCGGCCCAGGTTGACGGAGCGGATGTCTTCACCACCATGACGCGCGTCATTCTGCCCATGGTGACGCCCGGGCTGACGGCCACGATTTTCATCGGCATGATCTTCGCCTGGAACGAGTTCTTCTTTGCGGTCAGCCTGACAGCCACGAAAGCCGCGACCGTGCCAATGTTCATGATTGGTTTCATCACGTCAGAAGGCCTGTTCTGGGCCAAGCTGGCGGCCGCGGGCACGATGGCCATGCTGCCGGTCGTGATCGCTGGCTGGGCGGCTCAGCGGCAGCTGGTACGTGGCCTATCGCTCGGTGCTGTCAAATAGAGCCTGATGGCCACTGTCCACGACGTCGCGCGCCGCGCCGGCGTATCTACCAGCACGGTGTCGCATGTGGTGAACGAAACGCGTTTTGTCTCCGACGACTTACGGCAGCGCGTCCTGCAAGCCATGCGTGAGCTGGACTACACCCCGAATGCGGCTGCCCGCATGCTCACGCTGAAGCGGTCGCACATGCTCGGATTGATCGTGTCGGACATTCGCAATCCGTTCTTCGCGTCGGTAGCGCGCGGCGTCGAAGACGTGGCCCAGGAGAACGGATACACGGTCGTCCTGTGCAACAGTGACGAGAACGCCGACCGTGAGGCCGCCTGTTTGAACGCGCTCGAGACCAGGGCCATTGACGGGGTACTACTCGCGTCAGCAGGCGCAGCCGACGAGCACCTCGCACGTCTTGTTCGTGCCGGCTACCCGATCGTGCTCGTCGACCGCGATCTGCCGGAGTTGGATGCGCCGGCCGTGCTGCTGGACAACGAAGGCGCGGCGTATGGCGCCGTCAGCCACCTCATTTCCGCCGGACACCGCCGCATAGCAATGCTGACTGGTCGAGCATCCATCTCCACCACCACCGAGCGGATCGCCGGCTACCGGCGTGCGCTCCTCGAAGCGGGTATCGAACTCGACGATTGCCTGCTTGAACCCGGCTCGTCGACAGCGGAGGGCGGCTTCGCCGCAGCCAACCTCGTGCTGGATGTTGAGCCGCCGCCGTCCGCAATCTTCTCAGGCAACAATCTCATGAGTATCGGCGCACTCCAGGCGATAGCGAGCCACGGCTTGAGCGTCCCCGAGGACGTGGCGCTGGTTGGCTTCGACGACTTTCCGTACCCGTGGTCCGACGCTTTCCGGCCC
>JAFAPL010000956.1 GCA_019247135.1 Chloroflexota bacterium
GTTTCCCGACTCGATCGCGAAGCCCCACTGGAAGCCGGCGTCGATCGTCGTCGGACCAACTGAGTCGTTGAACGAGAAGGTTTGACCGGGCGCCACGACAACGCCGTTCAACCGATCCGCCGCAAGCTGGATGTTGTGCTTCTTCTCAGGAATCGAGCCAGCGAATGAGGTGCTTCCGCGCTCGATCAGCTCGGTGATCCCGAGCGACTGCGGATCCTCAGAGGACACCGACGGTTCGACGACTGACACCGGTAGCGCGATCGTGCGCTGATCACCGAGAAGGGCGTCGTGAACACTCTGGACGGTGGCGTTTTGATCCAGAGCGCGGCCCTGTTTGCTGGCCCGCAACACCTGCAGTGACCTGCCGTCGAAGTGGAAGCGCGCGTCCTGCACCTTCTGGTCGATGTCGTGGGCGAGGCCGGCGGCCCAGTCGTGAAGCGCCGCGTCGTCGATCTTGACCGACCCCGGTTGTGTCGGATCGAAGGACACGATCCTGGCCAGATCCGCGCGTTCGAGCTGCCACGTCTGTGATCCAAACGAGAGCGTCAATGGCTGGGCATCGGGTCCGAACAGGCGCTCGAGCTGCGTGCGTGCCGTTTTCAGCTGGTCGTCCGAAACGGTCGGCGGCACGGACTGCGTGACGAGATCGACGCTCTGAGCTCCGCCGCTCAGCGCCTGTTCAACGTGTTTGAGTGAGGCTGGCACGTCGACAGCCAGGCCCGGTGAGGCGTTGTCTGTCCGCATGCCGCCATCCGGGTCGATGTTGATGCGCGCGTCGCTGGGTGGGCGCTCCACCTGATGGGCCATGTCCGTGAGCGAGGTGCTGAGCGCGACCTGGTCTGTGCTGCTGGCCGGCTCGAGGGCATCGCCGCGGACGAGGGTGCCTAGCTGGTCAGCCAGGCGACCGAACGGATTGCCCCGACGGCCAACCGCGTAGGCCGCGTCGGCGAGGTCGTTCGGCGCGAGCTGCATGCCCAGCTGTCGCGGCGTGCTGCGCCAGGTCTGGTCCGCGGCATGGATGTCGAGCGGGCGATCGAGGACGCCCTGAACCGCCGGTGCAAGGCGAGTCGCGGCTTCTGCCCGGCTGAGGCCGCCGAGGTTGACGCCCAGCGCGGTGACGCCCGGCGTGACGCGATCCCAGTTGGCGATCTCGAAGGCGAGGAGCGCAACCAGAGCGACGATGCTGGCGCCGACTGCCCCGGCAAGTGCGCGCGGCGACAGCCTCAAGGCGGCGCGAGCACGACGTGGTCGCGGGCGAGTCGAGCGAGGACGGCGGCGAGCACGGCTCGGAGCCGTGGCAGGAACGGTGCGCGACATCGCCGCAGCGGGTTGTAGCACATCCGCATCACGACTGGGAACTCCCGCAAGTTAACGCGTGACGCCGTCGTGATCCCGCGCGTTTGATTCGAGCCAGTTCGCAGCCTGGCGCAGTCGCTGCGCAACGGTCAGCGCACCCGAGCGGCGGCGACTCTGATTCGCCGGCCTGGTCAGCTGTCGTCGCGCAGTGTGCGGGGGATGACCACGTCGTCGCCGCGTGCGCGAATCATTTCGTTCTCGCTCAGCTCAGCTGCTCGGACGATGGCTTCGCTGACGTGCAACAGCTCGCCGTTCCACCACACCTGCTCCGCGGGCCCGCCACGTCGGACGCGTGCACGGAGTCGTTGAATCAACTGGTCTCGATCCATCCTCAGCGTCCGCTGGCCAACGTGCCCACGGCGCGAACGAAGCAAAGGGTGTGCCACACGTCCCAAGTACGGCACAAGCGCCGGGAGCAGCCCGGCTCCACGCTCAAACGCCTTGTGTTGCGCCAGCGAGCCCGGCTAAGCTGCGCCGAAAGTGGCAACCGTAGCGGCAACGAAGGCAATTCGGCTTGGGCATCCGAGTTATGTCTGGCGCCGAGGCCAGGATCGTCGACTGGCACTGATTCGCCAATACGTCGAGCTACGGGCCAAGCGCATCCTTGACATCGGCTGCGGTCTGGGCATGTATGTCTCGCGGTTTCGTCAGTTCAGCGACGACGTATATGGCGTGGACATCGATCCCGACAAAGTGGCCCACGCGAGCGAATGGCTGCCCAATTTACGCGTCTCGCCGGCCGAGGAATTGCCCTTCGACGACGACAGCTTCGACGTCATTCTGCTCAACGAAGTCATCGAGCATGTAGATGACGATCGGCAAGCGATTCTCGAAGCCTTCCGTGTGCTCGCGCCAGGTGGTCACGTCATCATTTACGCGCCCAATCGGCTGTATCCGTTTGAGACTCACGGCTACTACTTCGCGGGCAAGTACCACGGTCCGTGCAATCTGCCGATCCTCGCCAACTGGGTACCAGATCCGGTTCGCGACCACTTTGCACCGCACGTACGCATCTATACGCAATCGCAAGTGCGCCAGTTGTTCGATGGACTGGACTGCGAATTCGTGGTCGAGTCGCACATCTATCCGGGCTGCGACAACTGGGCCGAACGCGGATTCATGGGCCGGCTGTTCCGCGATCTGATGCACCTGGCGGAGAACTCGCCGCTGCGTTGCTTCGGCATCTCTCACTTCGTGGTCGTACGCAAGCGCTCCTGAGTCTTCGCAGTTCGGCATCCGGGATTTCCGCTCGCCCCAGAGGCTGACCTGACCAGGTATTCATGGAGCACGAAGACGCACAATCCGGCCATTGCAATGCATAGCGGGACGACTTCCAGGCCAACGCGCGCCGCGAGCGCGCCCGTGGCGCCAGGGATCACCGCACCACCGAGCACCGCGGCGGCGACCTGAAGACCGACCGCATTCGGAGTGTGGAGTTCCCCAAGCCGGCGCGGCGTTTCCGCGATCAGCAACGGGAAGATCGGCGCGGCGGCGAGACCAATGATGGCCAGCGACGCTGGACTGAGGACGGGCACATTGGCCCAGAGCACGGCAGCCGCAGCCACGATGGCGATCGAACACGTCCGCAACAACATGTCGATACCGATGCGCGTCGCGATTGCGCCGAACAAGAGGCGGCCAAGGGTCAAGCTCGCCCAGTACGCGCTGACCATGACCCCGGCCAACGCCGCGGGCATCATGCGTGATTGGGTGAGCAGCGTGTAGGACCACTGACCGGCGATGACCTCGACGCCTACGTAGGCGAAGAAGACCGCCAGTAGTAACCAGAGGAGCCGCATCCGCAGCAACTGGCTGAGCTGACTGCGCTGGGTTGTGTGCTGTGTTTCGGCTTTGACTTGCAGTTGCTTGCGCATCGCCGCGTAGCCGACCGCGAGCGCGAGTTGCGCGGCGGCGACAGCCATGTAGCCGATACTCCAGCTCAGGCCGACCGCCAGGACGGCGGTCATGAGCAGAGGGCCGACCGCGGCGCCGATGCCGAAGGCCGCGTGCATCCAGTTCAGTACGCGGGGGCCG
>JAFAPL010000780.1 GCA_019247135.1 Chloroflexota bacterium
GCGCGCATGCGCGTCGCCTTGCGCCACGCGGAGCTTGCGGCGGAACCGGTGGGTCGCATCTTCCAGCAGGAGAAGGTCGAGATCGACTTGACGCGTCGGCTCGTCCGTCGCGAGGGGCACGAAGTGCACCTGACTCCGACCGAGTACGGTTTGTTGCGCTACCTGGTGCAGAACGCCGGCCGCGTCGTGACGCACGGGCAGTTGCTGCGGTCGGTGCTCGGCGACGGCTACGAAGACGCGATCGGCAGTTAGCGCGTGTTCATTGCGAGTCTGCGCAAGAAGCTGGAGGACGACCCGTCACACCCGCAGGTGATTCTCACTGAGCCTGGCGTCGGATACCGACTGAAAGTCGACTGACCTCCGCCAGGCCGGCCTCGAGCTGCTCCACATAGGCCGACACGTGATCGTGCAGTTGCTCCAGCTCGGTCTCGACCACGTACAGCCCCGGCGTGGCACACGTCGCGCCCAACTCCACCAGCAGTGGACGTAAATGCACGTCCAGGGCAAGGTAGTGCTGCAGCGATCCACCCACCATGAGCGGAACCGCGAATTTGCCTGCCAGCTGACCCGCCGCGATGTGGTCGCAAAACGCCTTCAGCACACCTGTATATGCCGCTTTGTAGACGGGACTTCCCACGACCAGGACGTCGGCTCGCATCACGCGCTCGAGCGCCGTCGTCACACCGGCTGAACCGAACACGAACAGGTCGGCGCCGAGCGTGACCAGATCGATCGAACCCTCGAAGCTGCCGCGGAACGCCGATGCAACTGTCGCTCCGACGTGATCGACGACCCCCAGCGTGCGCGACCCTGGCCGTGGGTTGCCGACGATGCCGAGCACGCTGGACATGTCGGCAGCGCATGGTAGCGCTATCCTGCCGGGCAGTGTCACGCCAGATGGTCATGGTCGGCTTCCTGCAGGCTCAGAATTGCACCAACCTGCCTGCGTCCTGGCGACATCCGGATTCCCGAACGGACTTCCTCTCAGCCGACTATTACGCCGAGATCGGCCGGATCCTGGAACGCGGCAAGTTCCATCTCGCTTTCTTCGACGATCGCCTGGCCATGCCGGATCGTTATGGCGACGATCACGCGGCCGCTGTCGAGCACGGTATCCGCTGCGTAAAGCTCGACCCGATTGTGGTCCTGACTGTCATGGGCATGGCCACTCGGCGCCTGGGCCTCGGCGCAACCTGCTCCACGACGTATTACGAGCCTTTCCATGTCGCCCGCGTCTTCGCCACGCTCGACCTGATGACGGACGGCCGCGCTGCCTGGAATGTTGTCACCTCGCTCAATGACGGCGAAGCCTTGAACATGGGTCGTCAGGAGGTGATGGAGCACGACCTTCGCTACGATCGGGCCGACGAGTTCATGCAGGTGGTCCTCGGGCACTGGAACACCTGGGATGACGACGCGCTGATCGTCGATAAACAGTCCGGCCGGTTTGCGGACGCGCGGAAAGTCCATCGACTGGACCACGCGGGCCAGTTCTTCCGATCGCGCGGTCCGTTTACGGTTCCACGCTCCGCTCAAGGACACCCGGTCATCATTCAGGCAGGTCAGAGCGGCCGTGGCCGGAGGTTCGCGGGCCGCTGGGGCGAGGTCATCTTTACAACCGCGCCGAACCTGGCAATGGGTCGCAAGAGCTACGCTGCGCTCAAGGCCGAAGCGGCAAACGCGGGACGCGACCCCGACACCATGCTCCTGTGCAATCTCGTGACGCCCGTCTGCGCCGCGACCAGGACGGAAGCGGAGGACAAGATGGCGCTCATCCAACAGCTCCCGTTGGAAATCGACCAGCTCGCGCTGTTGGCCGAAGCGCTCAACTTCGATTTCGCCACCAAACACGTCGACGAGCCTCTCTCGGACGCCGAACTGGCAAGCTTTCAAGGCTTGCAGACCATCCGCGATCGCGTTATCGAAATCAGCGGCAAGCGCAATCCGTCGACGCGCGACCTGCTGGACTACAGCCATCGCGGTCGACCAGACGATGCCATCGTCGGTGGTCCGCGTGAGATCGCGGACCGGCTCGAAGAGCTATTCGTGGAACGTGCGTGCGACGGCTTCGTCGTGGGCGCCACACATGTGCCGGGCGCCTATGCGGACTTCGTCGAATACGTCGTGCCCGAGCTCCAACGCCGCGGACTCTTTCACGCGGAATACACCGGCACCACCTTGCGCGAAAACCTGGGATTGCCGCGCACGGCTCAGGCGAAACCGAGCTCCGCGGCGAGACTGTAGCGCTCAGCCAGCTCGCGCAGCTTGTTCCAGGTCGTGTCCTCGACGAAGACTCCGTCGCGCCGGCGCTCCTGCTCGCGCAAGTGCTCGATCTCACCTGGATACAGCACACCCGAAGACCCGGCTGCTGCCGGCGTGTCTTTCAAATAGTGCGCGAGCGCAGCGACCTCAGCCTTGAATTCCGCCAACGGTCGAAACGCCGCGACGTTGAAGCAGGCCATGAAACATCCGTCGTTGTGCCGCCCGGCCGGGTCGATCCCGAACCCCAATCCGGTCAGAATGCCGCACAAGATCTCGACGATGACCGCCAATCCGCTGCCTTTGTATCCCTCACTGCCTCCCAGCGGCAGCAATGCACCACCCTGGCGCAACGCTCCTGGATCGGTCGAGACCTGTCCCTGATTGTCAATGATCCAGCCTGGCGGAATCTGCTCGCCGCGCGAGACGGCCAGGGCGATCTTGCCAGCCGCCACGGCGGAGGTTGCCATGTCGACGAATAGCGGGCCTTCGAGGTCGGACGGAATCGCGATCGAGAGCGGATTTGTCCCCAATCGCGCTTCGCGTCCACCGAATGGCGCCACCTGCTTTGCCGAGCGACCTGAATCCGCGGTGATCAGTCCGATCATGTCCGCCTGCGCAGCCATCAACGTGTAGCTCCCCAGCCGACCGATGTGGCCCTGGCGAAAGACCGTGGTTGCAGCCACGTTGGACGTGCGAGCTTTGTCGATGGTCATCTGCATCGCGCGCTCGCTGACGACGTAGCCAAAGCCCCAGTGGCCATCGATGACCGCGGTCGTCGGCGACTCCTGCACGACGGTGTACGGGGCGCCCGGCACGATGTGGCCGGCGCCCATGCGATCGATGTACGTCGGAATCTGGATGATGCCGTGCGAATCGTGGCCGGCCAGATTGGCATCGACGCTGTGCCGCATGACGATCTCGGCCTCGGCCGCCGGAGCGCCGGCCGCGATCAGCAAGGCCTTGCCGATCCGATGTAGCTCGTCAGCTGAAACGCGCGGCATGGCCACACCCAGTGTAGTCCGTGCCCAGCCGCGGGTTCGGCCTCCTCGGTGGCATCTCGTGCGCGTCGGAGTAGACTGAAATTAGACAGTTGGAGGGGTAACGATGAGTACCAGAACAGACGCACTGGAGACTGACGACCCTGCCGATCGCGCCCGTCACCTTCGCCGGGCCATCATCGCCAGCACTGTCGGCACCACCATCGAGTGGTACGACTTCTTTCTGTACAGCACTGCCAGCGGTCTCGTGTTCGCCAGGCTGTTCTTTCCCGAGAACGACCCACTCACGGGCACGCTGAACGCCTTCGGGATCTATTTCGTCGGCTTCATCGCTCGACCGATCGGCGCGGCCATTTTCGGCCACTACGGCGACCGCGTCGGACGCAAAGCCACCCTCATCGCCAGCTTGATCTTGATGGGGATCGGGACGTTCCTGGTCGCACTCGTACCTGGCTACGACCAGATCGGCATCGGCGGGGCCGTGATCCTCAGCATCTTGCGCTTCATTCAGGGTGTCGGCGTTGGCGGCGAATGGGGCGGTTCGGTGCTTCTGTCGATGGAGTGGGGCCATCACGGCCGGCGCGGCTTCAATGCAAGCTGGCCGCAGTTCGGCGTACCCGCCGGCCTGCTGCTCGCGAACCTCGTTGTCTTGCTGGTCAGCCTCATCTCGGGCCCGAACTTCCTTACCTGGGGCTGGCGTGTCCCATTCCTGCTCAGCCTGATACTGGTTGGGGTCGGCCTGTGGATCCGCCTCGGCATCCTCGAGACGCCCACGTTCAGGCGGCTCATTCAAGAGCGGCGTGTGGTCACCCAGCCGGTGCTGGAAGTCATCATGCGGCACCCGAAAGAGATCCTCCTCGCCGCGTTCGCGCGCATGTCCGAGCAGGCGCCGTTCTACGTGTTCACGACTTTCATCTTCGCCTATGGCACAACGGCGCTTGGCTTCGACCGCAACTTCCTCCTGGTGCCGGTACTGGTCGCCTCGGCCCTGGGCTTCGTTCTGATTCCGTTTTTCGGACATCTTTCCGACATTCGCGGGCGCAAGCCGGTCTATATGACGGGTGCCGCGTTGACCGGCATCTTTGGCTTCGTCTATTTCGGCCTGCTGGATACGCGCGTGGGTGCCCTGGCGTTCATCGCGATCGCGCTGTCGCTGGTTGCCCACAACATGCAATACGGCCCGCAGGCGGCAATGATCGCCGAGAGCTTCCCGCCGTCGCTCCGCTACAGCGGCTCCTCGATCGGCTACCAGCTCGCCTCAATCTTCGCTGGTGGACCTGCCCCGCTGATCGCGACTGCGCTGTATGGCGGATTCAAGTCGGGCATGGCCGTCGCCGTGTATATCCTCATCTGTTCAGTGATCACGCTGATCGCCGTCGCCTTGATGCGAGAACGCGCAGGTTCCGACCTGTCGGAATTCGGCGATATGGCCGACGCGCACGCCGGCCCCACGACCGCGCCAGCCCCGGCCCGCTCGACTTGACCGCACGCACTCGTTTGCAATCCGCGGCGGCAACAACAAAACAAAACGTCAGCAATGACCCTGGGCGGTACAGCCTCGCAATAAATCGCTCGCAATAGATCGCTCGCAATAAATCGCTCGCAATAAATCGGCGCGCTGGTTAGATCTTCAAGAGCCGCCGCGCATTGCCGTTGAAGAGTTTTTCTTTGTCGGAGTCCGAGAGCGGCACCGTTTCCATCCACCGCACGCCGGGCAGATTCTCGACGAACGGATAATCGACGGAAAACAACACGTGATCGATCCCCATCTCCATCAGCGCGCACACCAGCGCCGGCGTGGAGAAGTGCCCGCTCGTCGTGACGTAGAAGTTCCGACAAAAGGTTTCCTTGAACGCGACCGCCTTGTTGCCCGGCCGACTCAGCGCCTCGTCGATGCGGTCGACGAGGAATGGCAACGCCTCGCCCATGTGCCCGATGATGATCTTCAATCGCGGATACGTCTCGAATAATCCGCTGAGAATCATGCGTACAGCTTGATTCGCCGTGTCGATCGTGTAGCCCCAGGCCGCGGAATCCAGGCTTGGAAAGTCATCCAGGTAGTCCGCGTAGTACGCGTTGACCATCTGGCGGTGTGGCGGACCCGGATGGATGTAGATTGGCACGTCCAGCGCCTGCGCTCGCTCGAAGATCGGCCAGAAGCGTTGATCGTCATGAAAGACGCCGCGCGACTGGCCGTGGAGCATGGCGCCTTTGAATCCCAGTTGGCTGACCGTGCGGTCCAACTCGGCCACCGCGGCCTGCGGGTCCGGAGTTGGCAGAGCGGCGAATCCGGCGAAGCGCTCGGGATTGCGGTCGATGGCGTCATGCAGCTTGTCGTTCGTGGCCGCGGCCAGGCGACGGGCTAGCTCCGCTTCGACCTGCTGCAGTGGCGACGGCGCGTGTGAGATCACCTGCATGTCGATGCCGGCCTCGTCCATCGACTTCAGTCGCAGCTCGCCCAGGTCGTTCAGTCGCGGCAGCAGCGCCTCCATGCCACGCCGACTGTTGTCTCCGGTCGCCGCGGCGCGCACCTCCGGATCTGAATAATGCTCCTCGAGCGCAATCACGAACGGCTTTCCTGTCATCGGGTGCCTCCTCAAACCTGATTGACGGCGTTCGGGGGTCGGCGTCCCTCCAGCACCGCGGCCGCGTTCTCGAGCGCCATCCGCATCATCGCGCCGCGCGTGCCGCGCGTCGCACTCGCGATGTGCGGCATGATCAACGCACGCGGGTGCTCCCGCAGGCGGCGCGGCACATCCGGCTCCGTAGCTGTGACGTCCAGCCCGACGCCGGCGATTTGTCCGCTCTCCAGCGCATCGATCAGCGCCGCCTCGTCGATGACCCCTCCGCGCGCGGTGTTGATGATGAACGATCCGCGTTTCATGCGCCCGATTGCATCGCGGCCGATCCGCTCGCGCGTTTCGTCGGTCAGTGGCACGTGCAGACTCAACACGTCCGCCGACTCGATCAGCTCGTCAAATGGGACCCAACGCGCGTCCAGGCTCTGTTCCTGGGCAGCGTCGATTCGATGTCGCCGGTGATAGAGGATCCGCATCCCAAATGGCCTGGCACGGCGCGCAACGGCCTGTCCAATGCCGCCGAATCCGAACAAGCCAAGCGTCAATCCCCGCGGATCCGTTCCCCAGAAGGTGTCCTGGCGGTTGTCGTGCCAGTCACCGTGACGGACGTGCTCGGCGGCCTCGCCGACTCGACGTAACGTGCCGAGCATGAGCGCCATGGTCATGTCGGCGACGGTGTCGGTCAGCACGCCAGGCGTATTGGTGACCCAGATTCCGCGCCTGGTGGCGGCGGCGACGTCGATATGGTTGTAGCCAACTCCGACGTTCGCGACGACTTTGAGCTGTCCGGCTCGCTCGAACACCGGCTCGTCGACGCGGTCGATAGACGTAGGGATGATCGCCTTGACGCCTTCTACGCGTTCGAGCAGTTCCTTGTACGGCAAGAGCCCGCCGGGCGGGCCCTGGTCGATCTGAAACTGGCTAAAATCGGCCACCACCTCGTCGACGAACCGCAGAGTCGTAAGAATGTCGTACCCCATCAGACCTCGACCGACAGGGTACGCGCCCCGCACCACGTAACCGAGTTGAAACTGGCGTTGCTTAGACTCGATACGTGCCAACCGGACCAGCAGCGGTGCTCGGCGATAATGCACCGGGCGTCTGCACACACATCGTGCTGGTGCCCTCGCCGCCCGGAGCACCAGTGCCGACGCCGCTCCCGCACCCATACACGGGCCAGATCCTGCAGGGGTGCGAAACCAGTGTGCTGATCGGCGGCAAGCCTGCCGCCGTTCTGGGCAGTGGACTGACCAACGTCCCGCCGCACATTCCCACCCCGCCCGGCACCGCGCCAGGGCCCGGCGCGGTGCCGCAAAACGACGGCAAGATCATCATGGGCAGCGCGACCGTCCTCATCGGCGGCAAACCAGCGGCTCGTGTCGGCGACAGCGCGTCGCCGTGTGTGAACAGCACGCCGCCCGGCATCGCGACCATCGTCGGTCCCGGCGTTCCGACCGTCATCATCGGCGGCTAGCCGGCGGCAGGTCCACCGGCAACTTGCCGACCTTTTCGTATTCGCGTCGAATCGCGTGCAGCAGGTGCCGATGCGCGATCGGTTCGCCTTCGTCCGCGGCGAGAAATGCCGCGGTCAGCGCGCTGTTGCGGATGTGTCCGCCGGTCAGCTTGAACGTTCGCGCCAGGTAGCCAAAATCGACGTCATCCGCACGCGGCGCGCTGTCGGGCAGAGAACGGCGCCAGATTTCGCGCCGCTCGTCCTCTTCCGGGAACGGAAACTCGACCACCGCGTCGAGTCGACGCAAAAACGCTTCGTCCAGGTTGCCCGTCAGATTGCTGGTCAGGATTGCCAGGCCACTGTAGGTTTCGAGACGCTGGAGCAAATACGCGACTTCGATGTTCGCGTAGCGATCGTGGGCATCGCGTACTTCCGATCGCTTGCCGAAAAGCGCATCCGCTTCGTCGAACAGGAGCACGACTTCGCCTTGCTCGGCCGCGTAGAAGATCGCCTCCAGGTTCTTTTCGGTCTCGCCGATGTACTTGCTGACGATGGCCGACAGGTCCACGCGATACAGGTCGTACGTGAGCTCGGCCGCGATGATCTCCGCGGCCATGGTCTTGCCCGTGCCCGGCAGACCGACGAACAGTGCCGCGACACCGGGACGCGACAGCGCCGAATCGGCGTAGCCCCAGCTTTCGTACACCGTGGCGCGATGCCGAAAGCGCGCGCACAGTTCGCGTAACCGCAACACTCCATCGGCGGGCAGCACAATGTCCGCCCACGTGTGCTGCGTCTCCACCCGACGCGCTAACTCACCAAGAGCAGGACTGCTCACCGTCCGCGCGGCGTCCAGCGCATCCGAGAGTGACACCTGGGCCTCACCTCGGAGTGACGCGCGCCCGAGGGCACCTTGCGCGACTGCTCGCATAGGCTCGTCCCCAACCAGGCGGTAGCGTTTGCCCAGCTCGCCCGCTGTTTCGGGCGGGAAGCGCTCGTCCAGGTACGTGGTCCACAACCGACTTCGCGCGGCCGCGGACAGCTCGTCGACTTTGATGCTCAGGCTTTGCCGATTGGCCCAGCACGTCGACGGCTCCCAGCGAGCCGAGCCGAGCAAGAACGTGAGCGTCGGGTGATTTTCGAGCACCTGGCGCACAGACGCCATGTGCAAGGGCGCATCCGGCCGCCGGTCCATTGCCGTGTCGAGCCCGCGGAGCACGAGCGCCGCGCCACGCAGCAGCGCTTCACGGCTGGCGGCAACCAGTGCTTCCGAGCCCGGACCGCCACGCGTTGCGCGCCAGCCGTCCAGGTCGACGATCAGCAGGCGGGCGCCGACTGCGCTTGCCCATCC
>JAFAPL010000845.1 GCA_019247135.1 Chloroflexota bacterium
GTAACAAACCGGCAGTCCGGTTAACGCCAGAATTACGGCCCGGTAACACTCCCGCTGTTAGTGTGCCGCCCTGCTTGCGGAAAAACCTGAGTAGATCGGCGGTAACGGAAGATTGCAGACGTTTGTTGTGCGACCCCGAGCTCGAGCGCCGGCGAAAGTGCGTTATGACACGCTCGCCGTGGCATCAGTCATCGTGTTTCCCGTTATCGGACTGGAGCAGTGCCTGCACACCACACAAGCAGCGCTCCTCACGTTGCCGGTGTACGAACTGCTCCATTGGCTGAGTGATGCGCTCCTGGCCCTGCCACTCGGGTTCGCCGCGGTGTGGGCCGGCGACAGAGTTGCCGATCATTTCGGGATTCGACTCGAGTCCGGAGCCGACGCGTTCGCGCGCGCGTGCATCATTGCCATGCTTTTTGCACTGTTGCTGGTACCCGGAGCGGCGCTGCATGACGCTGCCGACGGCATCACGCACAGTCATGCGGTGCTTGGAGTCCACCCGCATATTTCGCCTGCGCCAACCACGACGGGTCCAGTGGTGGTGCTGGGCGATGTGTTGCACAGTCTGACGGATGGCCTGGAGGGCCAGATCGTTGGACTCCCATTGGCATTTGTCGCGCTCGTGTGGGCTGCACGCAGCCACCGACGTCTCGCTCGTCAGAAACGTGGCGCAAGTCGAAGGGAGAACCGCGGATGACCTCGAGCAGAAGAACCCTGTTACAGCTCAGTGCTCTCGTTGGCGTGGGTGCAGCCATTCGCTGGCAGCTGGACCCGACTGGTGGCATTCTCTTCGGCGCAAGCCGCGCTCTCGCGGCGGTCCAGGTGACGCAAACTCCCCTGGCTGGTAGTAGCGTCAAGAAGTTCGTGCAGCCGCTGCCGACCTTTGTCGGTCAGCGTGTCACCAGTACTTCGGTCAACGTGGGCATGTTCGAGTTCCAACAGAACATCCTGCCAGACCCGATGTATAGCGGGCTACCCGCGCCCTTCAATGGTGGCAGCTTCGTATGGGGCTACTCCGTCCAGGGCACCGATACGCAGGCCCCGACCACCCCAAACGCCGCGCAGCCTTCCTCTTCCCTGGGCGGACGGTCGAGGCGATAAAAGGCGCGGCGACCACCGTCCACTATGCCAACAACCTGCCGAACGATCCGGTCCTCCGTAAGTACCTCACCACTGATCAGACGCTCCACTGGGCCGACCCGCTTCGCCAGGGTCACCTGACCACTCCATACACCGGCCCCATCCCGACTGTCGTACACCAGCATGGCGCCGAAGATCAGTCCACATCGGACGGTGCGCCAGAGGCATGGTTCACCAACAACGGCTTGCACGGGCCAGGTTATTTCTCATTGACGCCAACCGCGGCCAACGCAGCGGTCTACCAGTACCCGAACCGACAGGAAGCCACCACGCTGTGGTTCCACGACCATGCACTCGGCATCACGCGGATCAATGTCTATTCGGGCCTGACCGCGATGTATCTCATCCGCGATCAGTTCGACACCGGCCAGGCAAACAACCCGTTACGCTTGCCGGCCGGAAACCAGGAGATCGAGCTCGTCATCCAGGACCGCGGGTTCGACACGAACGGTCAACTGCTGTTTCCCGATAGCGTCGCCAATCCCTCGGCCGTGGATGGTGCGCCCAGCAATCCGAAGATCCATCCGTTCTGGATCCCTGAATTCTTCGGCGACACCATGACCGTCAACGGTCGAACGTGGCCGTTCCTCAACGTCGAACCGCGCCGATACCGGTTTCGGATCGTCAACGCTTCGAATTCGCGTTTCGTGCGCATGGGTCTGGTGGACCAGGCCAGTAATGCCGTCGGGCCAGCGATGTTTCAGATCGGCACCGATGGCGGCCTGCTCGACAGGCCCGTCAAGCTTGCCGGTCAGCCAGAACCTGGGCCGACCTCGCGGCTGTTCCTGGCACCGAGCGAGCGCGCCGACATCATGATCGATTTTGCTGGACAACAAGGTAAGAGCTTCATCTTGACCAATGACGGCCAGTGCCCGTTCCCGAGCGGCGCGCAGCTCGACCCGTCGGATCCAACACGACAGGTGATGCTGTTCCAGGTGAACCAACCACTGTCCAGTCGCGACCAGACCTTCGATCCGTCGAGCGGGCAGCCGTTGCGTGGCGGAGCAAACCAGGAACCGGCCATCGTCCGTCTGGTCAATCCGGGTTCGGGCGCAGTTGCGGCCGGCGTGCAGCCGCAGGTGACGCGCCAGCTGGTGCTGTTCGAGTTCGAGGATCTCTTCGGCAACGGCGGCAACACCGTCGGCACGCCGGTGGAAGATCTTGTCAACAACACGAAGTGGACTGGTCGACGCGATGGCGGGGACTCCGCCTCGATTCCAGGGTCAGTCCAGGATCAGCAAAACCAGGACCTCTGGATGACGGAGACACCTCGTATTGGCTCGACCGAGATCTGGGAGATCTTGAACCTGACCGTGGATGCCCACCCGATTCACGTGCACCTGGTCCAGTTCCAGCTCTTGAATCGCCAACCGGTCGCCATCGATCGGAAGAGCGGCGCAACGACCTATGTCGCCGAATGGGCGTCGCAGTTCCCAGGCGGAACGTTCAATGGCGAAACCAAAGACGGCACATGGGGTCCGATCAGCTATCGCAAAGGCACCATTATTCCTGGTTATGGTCCGCCGAACGACTACTTCACGCCGAATGCCGACGGAGCGCTGGGTGGCAATCCTGCCTTCAGTCCATTTCTGAGCGGCGCGGTGATTCCGCCGAACCCGGAGGAAGCTGGCTGGAGGGACGTCGCCAAGGTCTACCCGGGCTACGTCAATCGATACGTCATCCGCTGGGCACCGCAAGCAACTCCCATCAACGGCGTCAAGCCCGGACAGAACCAGTATCCATTCGATCCAACGCGTGGGCCCGGCTATCTGGTCCACTGCCACATCCTGGACCACGAGGACAATGAGATGATGCGACCGTACATGCCCGTGCCTTAGTACAATCCCGCGCAAATCCCTCCGGAGTTTCGACCCCCAAGTGCCGGTATTTCTCCGTCTCGCGGTACTAGCTGTAGCTGCTACGGCGTTCGAGGCTGATCGAGCGCCAGCTGCCCGATCTCCTGCATGACGCTGCGCAGCTGCTCGACTGTGAAGTCCGTACGGCCCAGCGCATGCAGGCCGGGCAGCCATTCATCCAGTTCTCCGAGCGCATGCGCGACGTGAGACAGCTTCCAG
>JAFAPL010000902.1 GCA_019247135.1 Chloroflexota bacterium
GGTGTAGATGTCGGTCGGGTAGAGGTCAGATGGTGTCGCGGGTTCAAAGGGCAGCTCCAACGCGGCGAAGGCCGCGTTGTTACCGGCCGGAAAATCAAAGGTGTTCAGTACGCCGCCGTCAGGATTTTGAGGGTCGCCGATCAGCACGAAGTGAACATCGTTACTGGGCACGCCGTCGGCTTGGAGCTGCGGCATGAGCAGTGAGGCGGCATCTGAACTCTGCGAGTAGCCGAAAACCACGACGGGATTCTCCGGGCTCACCCCTCCACCGGCTATTTGGCCTTCGATATCGGAAACCATAAATTTCTCGTCCTGACCTAGCGACGTGTCGATCCCGAGGCTGTTGGGGTCCAACGGATAGGACCCCTCGGGTGTAAACGAGGATTGGGCGGTGCCGTCGAAGCCGAGCGGTTGAAGGTACAGCGTGTCGGCGGCCTCCACGTATTGCGGGGGCGGTATCGGCATACCGCTGCCGCCGAAAATTAACGCCGTACCGTCGCCCAGCGGCGACTCTGCCGTATCAACGTCGATGAGCTGGATTTGGGGGACCTGGACGACCGGTGACGATGGGGCCGCGGGGGCCACTCCGATCAGGGCGGCGGCGAAAGCGGCGCCGAGGGTGACAGCGACGCATCGGCCACTATTGCTGTCCATTTCGGCCCCCAAATTCGGTTGGGACGTGTCTGAGGCCGTGGTAGGTGGACTATACTCTGAGAGTTTATTAGCCACAAGCCACAATTACTTAACAAAAATTCAGTTGCTCACCGAGTAAGCACCAAGCGCGGCTCCACGTCAAACGCGGCGCGCAATAGCTTAGTTCTGAGACTGCCTGGACTTGGCAAACGAGCGACCCGGTACTGAATGACCGCCCGTCATGGCATCGCCTCGGCCCACACGATATGCCCTTCGAAGCCAAGCGATCTCGCCATGGCGCGGTAGCGATCCCTGAAGTCGCGGTAGGCGGCCTCGTCGCCGCGGGCTTGGGCTAGCAGCGCGCGCATCCGCAGCAGCCAGATCTCACGCACCACCAGACCCTCATCGGCTGGCGCGGTCGCTAGGCGCTTGATCGCGGCCTCGGCTTCGGCCATGTCAGCGTCGGCCCTGCGGTCCAGCAGTGTCTCCACCAGAACACCCGTCGCTGGAATGCCCCACGCCAGGAGTCGTCCCTCGCGGAACAGATGGTCCACGGCGGCGCGCATGATCGGTATCGCGTCCTCACGATCCCCACGCCGAGCCCTCTCACGCGCCGAGTACACGTCGACGATCGGTAACTCGCACAGGGTGAGTTCCCCGCGCAGGGAGATTTGGCTGACCTCGGCGAGCATCTCCTGTCCGCGGTCACGCTCCGCCTCCGTTGGGCGGTGCACCAGCGCAGTACCGAGCGTGATGCGGGCGACCGCCAACGCGAGGTCATCACTGGATCGTTCGGCAATCCGTAGGGCATCCTCGATCTTGGCCACGACGGAATCGTCGGGCTTTAGCACGCCAAGCGGTATCCCCGGGTTGTAAACGATGGCGACGACCCCGGCGTAGGACATGGGGTCGGCGCTGCGGGCCATGGCCAGGCCCTGCTGCATGTCGTCGCGCCATCCGCGACGACCCAGCCAATACCGGCCGGCTGCCCGCGTCGTGAAGGCTACCGCTAACGGAGAACCGTATAGGAAGTTGCCTTTAGACGGATCACCGTCGGCCAGGTCGATCACTCGTTGTGACCACCGCAGTGCGTCATTCCACTCGGCGCTTTCGATCTTGGCGTAGATCACCGGAAAGGACAGTCCCACCGTCAAGGTCGCATGGCCGATGGACTCGATGAGGACCCAGGCTTCCGATGCCACTTGCGAGGCCTCGCGCAGCCGATCCCGAACCGCGTGATCGATCGCTAGCCCCGCCATGGCGATGGCCAGTGACGCCTTGTCCCCGGCGTCGGTGCATAACTGCCGCAACTCCTGAAAGCGGGCCCCGGCCACCTCCATATGGACTCGCCAGGCGATCCCGCACAACATGGTGCGCGGGGCGATGCGCATGGCTGCTCGGTCGGGGTCATCGGCGGGTAGGGCGTCGGCAATCCGTGTGGCGCGCTCCCAACTCAGTTGCGCCGCGGCGATGTCGCGGTTAGTCGCCCACGTTGCCGCGCGCATGTGCCAGCCGTAGGCGGTGTGCAGCTCACCGGCGGCCTGCAGATGTTCGGCGATTAACGCGGCGTTCTCCTCGGCCGCCGCCGGGTCATGTGATTCGATCGCGGCCGCGACGCGCCGGTGCAGCTCAGCGCGATCCGATTTGAGCTGGGATTCGTAGGCCACGGAGCGAATCAGCGGATGGTGGAACACATATTCGGGTTGTCGAGTGAATGTGATCTGATCGGTGAATTCGCTTGCCATCAGGTCCTCGACGGCTGGATCGATCCCTAACGTTTCCAGCAAGTCCAGGCTGAACCTCGAGCCGATGACCGCCGCCGCGTTGAGCGTGCGCTTGGCTTTCGGGGCGAGCCTGTCGATGCGCGCCGCGATGGCAGCCTGCAGCGTGGCCGGCACGCTCACTTCGGCAACCTCTGCCGCCGAGAGGTGTGCGCCCCGCCCGCCACGAAGTACGCCTCGCTCGGCCAAGTCGCGCACGATCTCCTCCGCAAAGAACGGGTTACCGGCGGCCCGGTCG
>JAFAPL010000949.1 GCA_019247135.1 Chloroflexota bacterium
CGCCACTTTCCAGCAGCCAGACCCCCGCGGTCGTAGCCACGGCGACTGCGTCGGCGTCGGCCACGATCGCTGTCACGGGGCCGGCAATTTTGGCGCGTTCGGTGCCGTGAATAATCTCCTCGTCGGTTCCGACGTACAACGAGCCGTCATTCGCGAGTGCAATCGCACGTACATTCGCTATTTCGATAACGCACGGCCAGGACGACGTGGCACGGTAGACACCCGTATGGCAGCCGAGCAACACGTCCCCGTTCGGCGCAACTGCGCAACATGTCGGAGTCCATGGCGGACTGAGCGTTTCCCAGGTGGCGCCGTCGTCATTCGATAGCAACACCTCGTTGGCGAGCGTCAGCGCCGCCACGGTCTGACCCGAATGAGATACCGCTCGCGCGGGCGCGGCATTGAGCGTCTCCCATGACACACCCGCGCGGCGCAACACTCCACCCGCGCTCGCGGCGTACCCCGCGTGTTTCGATACGGCAAAAACTGCCACATCCGCCTGCCACGAAGGACGCCACGTCGTACCTCCATCGGACGACACCTCGATGCCGTCCTCCAGGCCGGCCACGAAAAGTCCGTCGGTCGCGGCGGCCAGCGCAACCACGAGGTTCGCCGCAAGTCCGTCCTCGCTGAGACTCCAGGTCCGCATATCGCCCGATCGCAGGACGCCTCGGCGCCGCAGGCCTGCCAGAACGGATCCGTCGCTCGCGAACGCTACCGTAAGAGCAGAGCCGTGCTCCACCGCGCCAACTCGCCACGTCTTGCAGCCGTCTTCGGTAACTCCGACACCGGCGTCCAGTGCCGCGACGACGCGGTCTGCCTCGGCCGCCAGCGCAACGACACCATGCTGCTGCAGTTCCGCTCGCCAGCTCGTACCACCATCAGCCGAAAGCAGCAGTCCGTGCGCTTCGGTGCCAACCAGCAGGTCGGACTCGGTCGTAGCGACGCACTGCGGCACGCACTCGAGCGGAAACGAATCACATGACCGCCAGGCTCGCCCGGCGTTTCGCGAACGGAACAGACCCGTTGGAGTCGCGGCGTATACCACGTCGGCGCGCGCCGCCAGCCCGAGGACCGTCAGGTCTTGCAGGCCCGCATTGCTGCTCTTCCAGGTCCGGCCAGCATCTTCGGACCGCAAAACGCCATCGTCCTCAGTCCCGACGAGCGCAAGGTCATCGGAGACGAACGTCATGCTCAGCACGCGGCTACCAACGAGGAGTGGACTCCAGGTCGCGCCGTCGTCGGTCGACCGAAACAGTCCTTGCGCACTGCCTGCCCAGAGGGCTCCAGGCGCTGCCCTCAGAACCTCGAACGGCGGTGTCATGGCGACACCGATGCTGCGCCAGCTTCGACCACCATCCTGGGAGGACCGAACTCCGGCGGCTGTGAGTGCAAGCATCGTATCGTCGACACGGACGAGCGACGTCACCGATCCACCAGGGCGCTCGGCGCGAAGTTCCCACATCAGCGGCCCGGCGGTGGAGCAACCTGGCGGCGGCGGACGAGCACCTCAGTTGACATGGCCGTCCTCGAAATGCTGACGCTCGCCTCCAGCGCTGCCCGAAGCACAGCCAACGGATCGACGAGCCCCATGGCTTGCGGCTCGACCCACGTGTTGCGCACCACGTCGAACGCGCGCCCGGGTGCGCACCGCCGCGCCACGGCGACCAGTGGTTCGGCTTCGAAGCCTGCGTTGCGAACAATCGTGCGCATGGGCGCCTCGAGCGCGCCGGCGAGCACCTCCGCGGCCACACCAGCGTCGCCCGACAGCCGACATGCACGTACTGCTTCAGCACAGGCCACCAGCGCAGCGCCCCCACCCGCGACCACGCCTTCTTCGAGCGCCAGCCGCGTAGTTGTGATGGCCGCCTCGGTGCGCACGCGTATCTCCTCGCGCTCCAGATCCGACGCCGCGCCGACCCGAATGACCGCGCCGAGGCCGAGCAAGCGGGCAATCCGCTGCTGCGCCATGCTGCGCGCGTTGAGATCGCCCGCCGCTCGAGCGCGCTCCGCCTGGACGATCGCGACGCGTTCACGCACTGCAGCGCGGGAACCACGTCCACCGAGGACGCCGAAGGCCGCACGTGTCGCCCACGCCTGACGTGCTCGGCCCAGATCTCGGATGGCAACGCCCGCGAGTCCGCCGGCCGCGGCGCGGATGAACCGTCCGCCGGTGAGGACAGCCAGGTCGGCGAGAATGCCCTCGCGTTGGTTGCCCATCGAGGGGGCGCGCACCGCTGCAACAGACTCCAGCACGCCCTCGTGCTGGTTAGCACTGAGCAGTGCAATGACCGGCGCGCGCACCTGCGCTGCCACAATGAACAGGCGCCGCTCACCGGCGGCGACGCAGTCCTCCAGCAGGGGCAGCAATTGCTCGGTGGACTCCAACTCGCAATCGGTGATGAGAATGCGTGGCTCCACTAAACGCACGGCTGTGTCGGGAGACCGAAGGAGTGTGTCCGAGACCAGCCCTTCATTCCAGCGCACGCCTTCGATGAATTCGAAGGTCGTCTCGGAGGCTTGCCCGTTCTCCACGATGATGGCGCCGTCCGGTCCGGTCGCGTCATAAATCTGTGCGATTGACTCGCCGATGCATCGATCGCGAACTGCCGCCACTGCCACGTCTTCCAACGCGCCAATACCTTCGATGGGCACCGCCTGGGTCTCGAGCGCGTGCGCGGCGACGTCCAATGCAGCGTCGAGTCCACGCCGTATCTCGACAACATTGCCCCCGCGCGCGGTGTAGGCGAGCAAACGCGGCACGAGGCAGTTCGTCAGCGCAGCGGCGGTCGTGGTGCCATCTCCAACACGCTCCAGGAGTGTGATCAGCAGATGGCGCATGAGCATCGCGCCCATGTCTTCGAACGGATCTGGCAGTTGTATGGTGCGCCGCGCAATCACGCCGCCACTGTCGAGCACCTCCGGTTGATACGTCGCGACAGACTCGATGGCGACCGTCCGAGCGATCGGTCCGAGCGTCGGAATCGCGAGTGACGCCATTCGATCGATGCCCCGCTCCAGGGCCGCTCGCGCCGTATCTCCGTACAGGATCCTCGGCCGCGTGTGCTCAGACCTCGAGGCCGTATTCGCGCACGGCATCCATATCGACGCTCACACCCAGTCCTGGCGCCGCGGGGACCTCCACGAGACCATCTGACTGGATCCGCGGAGCGTCCGGTACCAGTGCTTCGCGCATCGGGTTCGGCATCGTCGTCACTTCGAGCGGCGGCGCCTGCGGATCCGTCGACAGACCGCGCCAGGGCGCCTGGTTGGCCAGCAGATGGAGCGTCGCCGCCTGGACCAGAGGAGAATTCCAGACGTGGAATGTCGGCGTCGCCCCCCACGCAGCCGCCATACGCGCGAGATGACGAGCTACGGAAATGCCGCCTACTCCAGAGACGTCCGGCTGAGTGATGTCGACCGCCCGCGCCTCCAGCAACGTCTGGATGTCAGCGGCTGACTGCGCGCCTTCGCCACCCGCGATGGCGACGTCAACCTTCGCACGTAGCGCCGCATATCCGGCGACATCTGTTCTTCGCAACGGCTCCTCGAACCAGGCGTACCCCAGCTCCTCGAGGATGCGTGCCATTCGCGTTGCGTGCGGCGCTTCATAACACTGGTTCGCATCCGCCATCAGCGCGAAGTTCAGTCCCGCCACCTCGCGGGCCAGCCGCAGGTAACGCTCGTCCTCCGCGAGCGAACGCCCGCCGATCTTCAGCTTGAGCGCGCGGAAGCCCCGATGCTGCGCATCTTGAACCAACGCCGCCAGCTCGTCTCCGCAATCGGTCGATTCGGAATAGTTGTGCAGTGAGGCATACGCCGGCACGCGATGACGCCTCGCGCCACCCAGCAGATTGACAACGGGTTGACCCAGGAGCTTGCCTTTCAGATCCCACACCGCGGTGTCCAGCGCGCCGAGCAACCCTCGCGATATTCCCAGTTGGCCCGCGCGATCGTGGATCAGGTCGGTGGAGAGCGCGTCCATCCCAACCACCGCGTCAGCGACGCGGGTCCGCACCAGATAGGCTCCCGGTACAGGCGGACCGCCCTCACCCCACCCGAACGTTCCATCTTCGGCTGTCACGCGCACGAGCGTCGAATGCCGCACTGGCTGGAGGCCCTGCCCATCTCCCACGGGCCGCGGCAAGGTGCAGCCGACAGGAAACGCCTCGACGGCACGAATGCGGCTGTGCATCTGCCAATGGTATCCCCTGCCGTGTCCGCTGATATAGTCGATGAGACCCTGAACGTCCTCAAATGAGCCCACTTCAACACTCGAACGGCAGCCGTCGCAATCCCTTCAACCTGGGCGTCTTCACCCGACTCGTCGATCGGGTGAGCCCCACGGAGATCTACGCTCGCGGGCTGGACCTCCTCGAACGGGCCGAACAGCTCGGGTTCGACACTGCCTGGGTGGCGCAACACCATGCGCACTTCGAAGGCGGTCTGCCCTCACCGCTCGTGTTCCTGAGCGCCGCCGCGCAGCGGACCAGCCGTATCACACTTGTCACCGGCATCATCACGCTCCCACTGGAGCAGCCACTTCGGCTGGCCGAAGATGCGGCCGTGCTGCATGTGTTGAGCGGAGGCCGCTTCGAGCTGGGCTTCGGCAGCGGCGCAAACGAGATCGTGTTCTCGCTGTTCGGGCGCGAGCTGAAGCAGCGCCAGGCTGACTACGACCGCAATTACGTCGCGGTCCGAAACGCGCTTGCCGGAAACCCGTTGGTTCCTGACGGCCCGACGCTCTTTCCGCCAGCCCCTGACCTCCTGTCGAGTATGTGGGAAGCCGCGATGAGCATGTCTAGCTCCGCTCGCGCAGGCGAGCACGGCACGCGCTTGCTGCTTGCTCGCACGGGGGCGCGTACTGCCGACACGGAGCGTGCGCACCTGGGCCAGGTTCAGCGTCCGTTTGTCGACAATTACCTGGCCCACTACACCGGCACCGAGCGGCCGCCGCGTATCGGGCTTTCGCGTTCCGTTTACGTTGCCGAGAGCCGCGCGCAAGCGCTGGCCGATGCCGAAGCGGGCATTCGTAGACACGCCGAGGTGCTGGCGCAACGCACCGGCCTGCGTCCAGACCTGAGCACGGAGGAGCTGCTGCGACGACAGGACGTGCACATCGGCACGCCGGAGGAAGTGATCGAAAGCCTGCGGGCGGATCCGCTTCTGGAGATTGCGACCGACCTGATCTTGCAGGTCCATCCGGTCGATCCGCCGCACGCCAAATCGCTCCGTTCGCTCGAGCTGATTGCGACCCAGGTCGCGCCCGCCCTGGGCTGGCAGCCAGGCGCCCAGCTCGATCGCGCTCTCGTGGGCGGTGTGGCGCCGACGGAGAACCGTGCATGACCCGCTTCTGCTAGAGAACTCGACATCGATCTCGGCCTGGCTCGAATTGACCCGGGTCGGGAACTGCGCGCAAGCGCCGGAACCCCGTTCGCAGGCCTGCGCGCCGCGTGCGCGTGCTCAGGTGAAGCCTGTGATGGTAACCCTCCGCGAGCCGTACGTACGCGAGGCCTAAAGCAGCCGAACGTAGTGGAGTGATGTTGATGGCGCAGCAGCCGGACGATCACGTATGTCGGCGCCAATGAGATTCTCGCAGTAGGCGGTCACGAAGCTCCCCAGTGGCGGCGATGACGAAATTCCCGAGTGGCGGCCAGCAAACCCCCAGACGTCGATCACTAGCCGGCTGTAGCAGCCGGTGGCGGATTCTCCTCAGCTTCACTCGGTGTGCACCCGAGGAGGACCGTCAAGAAGACCGAGGAGATCATGGAGATCCTGGCTGCCTATGATTTGACGCACAGCTTTCGGACGCGGCGCGTTAGTCGACTGCGACCATCACACCGTCGCACGCTACGCGCGCGCCCGTGACGCAGCTCGGCTGACCACGCTCGCACCTCAGCCGCGTGACGAACTCATCGATCCATTTCGAGAAACATCGAGGAATGGGTCTCGCCGAGGCCAAAGTAGCTTGAGCGAATGCGCGCCAGGATGATCGCGGCAGTGGCACTTGCGCA